>JAAYBR010000010.1 GCA_012730045.1 Candidatus Hydrogenedentota bacterium
CGGCAAAAGGTCCTCGAAAGCAATCAGGCCCGGCGCGCCGCCTCCTGACCCCGTTCCCCGATCCCGACACCGCGCCGCCACCCGTCATTGCGAACGAAGTGACGCAATCTCGTCCCCGCCAATCCTCCGGTCCCCGCCTGCCTTTTGGCGCTTTTCTGGCCGGTATCGGTGTTCATCCCCGTTCATCGGTGGTTTCTTCCCGGCCTTCCTTTCCTCCCTCAGCCCCCTCTGACTTCCAGAGCGTCGAGGGGCACCGCCGCCTCGCCGGTCGTCAGAATGACGGTATGCCGTCCGGGGGAGAGGTTCTGGAGGGTAAACCGGGGGGTAGAGGGGGTGTCTGCCTCCGCGCGGGCGCTGAAAGTCCCCGCAGCTCCGCCGTCCACGAACACCTCCGCCTCGCCGAACCCGGGTCCGGCGGGGGCCCACAGGGAGAACCCGCTGCCCTCGATGTTCCATTTGGCCTGGAGCCCCGCCCGGGTGGAGACCACATGGGAGCCGGAACGGCTGGCGGGGTCGGCGACCTCTTTCCAGTCTTCGGACTTCTGCGCCGCGCCCAGTAGCCCCTCACGCCACCCCCAGAACACACGGCCCGGTTTCCTTTCCCCCCGGACAACAAAGCGGTCCACGGCGAGATGGGTGTTTTCGCGGGCGAGGAGGCCGAGGTTCCCGTCCGGCGCGGGGAAGGAGCCCTCCCACAACGGCTGGCCGTCCAGAAGGACGGCACATTTCCCATCCGCCCACGCGAGGGAAAAGGCATGGATCCCCTGCACGGGGGCGTCCCCGGACGCCGCAACGGCCTCCGTGCCGTCCGTCGCAACCTGCACTAGCCGCCAGCCCTTGGGCCCCGCCTCGAAGCCGGAGAATCCGGCAAGCGTGTGGGCGTGGGGCGTGGCGTCCGAGGACGGTTTGTTGGGGTCGAGGACGCCGGTGTGGTTCCAGACGAGCAGGGCGGTGCCGCGCAGGGTCGCCCCCATCTCCACAGCGCCTGCGGCGACGCCGTGCTTGAGCAGGGTGAGGGAGGGCCCGTCATGACCGCTCAGGACAAAGCCGCGCTCGCGGAACGGCGTATCCCAGGGCCGCGACGCGAGGTGGATCGTGCCGTTTCCGGCGGCGTCCCGCGAGGGGAACATGACGGTGAAGATGCCGTCCTTCCCCACGAACCCCGAAAAGGTCTGTCCCCAGATCCCCTTGGTCTCGGCCTCCACGGGCTCGGCATGCCAGATGGAGCCCGCCTGGAAGAGTTCCCAGGCGGCGGGGTCATGGGCCTTCTCCAGCGGCGCGCGGAAAAGGGCCTGATAGTTGCGGTTGCGTGCCACGGAGGTGGCGGGGGCATAAACCCAGCCGTCATGCGCGAAGGCGGGGAAGAATTCGAGCAGGGGAGGGTGCCACGCCGGACGCTCGGGATGCAGGACCAGGGTCGCGGCGCTCCAGGGGCCTTCCGGCGACTTTGCGGTGAAGGCGGCCAGTGCCCAGCCGAAATGAGGCCCCGAGTCCGTCAGCGTCAGCACGAGCCAGTCCTGCGCGCGGCGGAGCAGGGTGGAGGCGTACATGCGCCGGTATTTTCCCAAGAGCGGCGTCTGCGCGCGCGTGGTGGCGATGGGCAGGGGGGAGGGGTGGAAGGGGCCCCGGGGGCTGCCTGCCCACGCATAGCCCACCCCGCTGTTCGTGTCGGCGGAGGGCGTAAAGATCGTTGACCAGTCGGTGTTCCGGGTGGTCCAGTCGTAGACCATGTGGTATTTGCCGTCGGCGAACAGCACCGACACGTCCGGCGCGTTGCCCATGGGGTGGGTCTCGCCTTCGAAGAAGTGGGTGTGGTCGGGCAGCGCGCGGCCGACGGTCTCCCAGGACTTCCCCCGGTCGCCGGAGCGCAGGACGAGGCAGTGCGTGGCGTGCTCCGCCGACAGGGCGTAGCCCTTGAGGTAGCGCCCCACATAGAGGAACCAATCCCCCGAGGCCGGGTCCTCAAACAGGAAGCCGTTCACGGGCCACTCATAGGGCGGCGTCCCCCGCAGCACCGGGTTCCCCGGCAGGCGCGTGAACGCGTCAAAGGACGGGTCGCCCAGCACCGGATGGCGCAGCCAGTCCTCCCGGTGCGCCGTCGCCGCATAGTCGGGGAAGGACGGTGCAGCGCACAAGGCTGCCGCCGTCAACAGAAGCGTGAGTCCGGTCATGATGTCGTCTCCGCAGTTTTGTCAGGACGGGCGTTAGCCGTCGCGCTGCTGGCACGAGATTGCTTCACTTCGTTCGCAATGACGGGTGGCGGCTCGTCATGGCGAGCGAAGCGCGGCCATCTCGTGCCCGCC
>JAAYBR010000011.1 GCA_012730045.1 Candidatus Hydrogenedentota bacterium
GCTGAGGTTGAACCCGGCCTCGGGCAGGAAGAGGCGGGTGGCGAGAATCGTCTGGACGAGTTCTGCGTCGCCGAGGGGGTGGGCGATCTGGAACCGGGGCGGGGTGTGGCGCAGCCGGGGGAAGGACACGCCGACGGCGCTGGTCCAGCAGGCCTTTTGCAGGTGGCGCGCGTGGAGGGCGGTCCAGAAGGCCTCGGCGGGCCATTCGCCCAGTCCGAGGAGCGCGCCGACGGTGATGCGGCGCGCGCCCGCGCGTCCGGCGCGCTCGAGGGAGTCGAGCCGGTATTCGTAGTTCCTTTTCTGCCCGAGGAGATGCACCCGGGCGTACAGGCCGCGGTCGTAGGTTTCCTGGTAGAGCGTGACGCCCTCGAGCCCGCTTTCGACCAGGAGCGCGTAGTCGGGCTGGTCCATGGCGTAGATCTCGACGGACACGCCGGCGAAGTGGCGGCGGGCGACGGCGCAGGCCTCCGCGATTTTGGCGGGCGGCACGATGTGGGGCGCCTCGCCCGTGAGCAGGAGCACGTTGCGGTAACCCATGGCCGCCAAAGCGCGGCATTCGGCGTCCGTCTCCTCCGGCGTCAGGGTGGTGCGCTTCTCGTGGGAGTGCGACCGGGCGGCGTAGCCGCAGTAGACGCAGTCGGCGGAGCAGAGGTTGGAGAGGTAGATGGGGGCGTAGAGCGAGATGGTGCGCCCGAAATGCCACCGGGTGAGGCGGTGCGCCTCGCGGGCCATGGGCTCCAGATAGGGGAGGGCGGCGGGGGAGAGGAGGGCGGCCAGGTCGCGGGGCGTGCGTGTCTCGCGGCCCAGGGCGGCCTCCACATCGCGGGCGGACGCGCCGTCCACGAGGTCGCGGACGCGCTCCTTCGGCCAGGCGGCCATTTCCTGCACAAAACTCATGGGAACCTTTCGGCGCGGGGCAAACCGCTTCCGGACAGGGCCGCCGGGACGGCGGCGTCCCAGTGCGGGGGCATCGTCATCTCCGTCACCCCCGTCACCCCCGCGAAAGCGGGGGCCCATTTTTCTGCATGCACCGTACCCCGTTGACCCAAGATGGATTCCCGCTTTCGCGGGAATGACGGTCGTGTCGGGCGACTCGACAACACCCCCGGAAAACTGTTCCTGCTAGTGGTCATTGGTCAAGGTGCCGGATGCAGGAAGCCGGTGAGGGGGGACGACGCCTCGGCACCGGCGCGCTCCGGGCCGAGGCCCGCGCGCCAGGCCATGCGGCCCGCCTCCACGGCCAGGGCGAAGGCCCGCGCCATGGCGGCGTGGTCCGACGCGTCGGAGAGGGCGGTGTTCACCAGCACGGCGTCGGCGCCCATCTCCATGGCCTCCGCGGCGTGGGACGGCGCCCCGAGCCCGGCGTCCACCACCACGGGGACATTGGACTGTTCAATGATGATGCGGATCATGTCGCGGGTGCGGATGCCCCGGTTGCTGCCGATGGGCGCGCCGAGCGGCATGACGGTGGCGGTGCCCAGCTCCTCCAGCCGCTTCGCCAGCATGGGGTCCGCCTGGATGTAGGGCAGCACGGTGAACCCGTCCTTCACGAGGATTTCGGCGGCCTTCAGGGTCTCCACGGGGTCCGGCAGGAGAAAGCGCGGCTCGGGGGTCAGCTCCAGCTTGATCCACGGCGGCATGCCGCCGGCCCGGGCCATGCGCGCCAGCCGCACCGCCTCCTCCGCCGTGCGCGCGCCGCTGGTGTTCGGCAGGATGAGCTGCTTTTCCGGGTCAATGGCCGAGAGGATGCCCTCGGCCTCCGGCGAGCCCAGGTCCACGCGCCGCAGGGCGACGGTCACGATGTCCGCGCCGCTGGCCGCGATGGCCGCGCGCAGGGCGGCGGCGGCGGGGAACTTGCCCGTGCCGATCATCAGCCGGGAGGAGAAGCGCCGCCCGGCGATGACCAGGGCGTCGTTTTGGGTGTCAGGATTCATGGGGTTTTCCGTCTGTTGGGGGCGCGGGGGAACCGCGCGCCGCCCGCGCCCGAAATTCCGGACGCGGACGGCGCATTATAGCCCTCTCTTCCGGCCCATTCCCAGCGGCGGGCCGCAGTGCGCCTACTCGGCGTGGACGAGGGCGTCCGCAGGCACGCCGGTGTGCTTGATTCCCGGCCCGGACCAGAAGAGGCTGAGGGTCTCCTCGCCGCCGCTCTCGAAATACTCGACGACAACGGGGTGCAGCCCCTTTTCCAGGGCGGCGAAGGCCGTCTTCGTCTCCGCCTTGTGCAGGCCGCCGTTGTCGATGAGCAGTTCGCCGCCGAGGTACAGGCGGCTGCCGTCGTTCGACCGGAGGGCCAGCGAATAGAGCCCGTTCTCCGGCGCCTTCAGATACCCCTCAAATCGCAGGGCAAAGCCGTCCTTGGTCGGCGATTTCGACAGGTCCACACGGCTGGAGACGCCCGTGGTGTCGGGCTTCAGCGTGGAGAAGTCGGGGAGGTCGTTCAGGGTCCTGTTGTAATACGCCCATTTCAACCCCGGCGCGGTCTTTGCCGCCGGCGCCGCCTTCCGCAGCTCGTAGACCTTCTCGCCGGAGAACGAGTCGAGGATCATCTTTTTGTACTCGCCCAGGGCGCCGCCGCCCTCGCGGATCGCCACCAGTCCGTTGCGCTCGGCCACGGAGAAAAAGCGGTCCACGCGGGCTTTGAACTCCGGCCGCATGGTGACCGCGTTCTTCTTGTGGTCGAAGGCGTAGGCGTCCGTGGCCCGGGCGCGCATGCGCTCGATGATTGCGAAATCCGTGCTCAGCCGCGCGATCCTGACCCGCTCCAGCGCCTCCGGCTGATCCGCCACGGCCTCCTCCGCCATGTCCATCAGCTCGTCCGCCCGCGCCAGCAGGTCGTCCGTGAGCCACTTGACGTCCGGCCCGATCCAGATGCCCATGTTGGTCTTCGGGTCTGCGACCGCCTCATGGATCAGGTCGAGGTAGAGCCGCAGGGGGGCGGCGGCGTCGCCGTAAACCCCCAGCAGGAATTCGTTCACCGCCTTGTCCGTGTCGTAGTCGGGGTTCCAGAGGAGCTTCGCGCCCACATAGCCGCTCAGGGCGGAGAACTCGCCGTGCGGCGTTGTGTACACGTCCTGCTCGAAGATGCCGCGCACGTTGTTGGCGATCATGTAGCGGATGTTCGGGCCGCGCACTTTCAGGTTGGGGAAGGGCGTCAGGTAGTTGGAGAACGACGTGTCGTAGTTCCACACCCACAGGCGGTTCGCGACCTTCGCCCATTCATTAAGGTCGTCGGCGAAGGCGGCGTTCTCCTTCGTGGCGCGCTCGTCGAAGGGGTGGGAGAAGTCGCACTCTATGCTGCACAGGCGGATGATCACGTTCGGCTCCGGCCGCATGGTCTTCGGGGGCTTGCGCGTGTACTGGTAGGCCAGCGTGTCCACCGCCTTGTCCGGGAACTCGTCGCGCACGGCCCGCGCCACGCTGTTCACCAGCTGGAGCACCGGGGCGATCTGGGACCCCTCCGCCTCGGCCAGGGCGGTGCACTTGCCGCACTGGCAGAAGTTGTACCAGTCGTTCTGCGAGACGCTGAACACCGTGGCGCCGGGGTTCGCGCGCATCCAGCCCCGCACCCCCTCCGTCACGATGCGGACCACGTCCTCGTTGGTGCAGCAGAGCTGCGTGCGCTCCTTTTTTCGCGCGCCGTCAATGAGGGAGAAATACTCGGGGTGCTCGTCGAAGTACTTCTCCGGCGGTACCAGCTGGTCGAAGGTGTGCACGAAACCGTGGTAGACAACCTTGCCGCCGTGCTTCTCCTCCAGCCGGGCGGTGTTGCCGTTGGCGCGGTTGCGGGCGGCCCAGTCGCCGTCGAAGCACTCGTACACGAAGGGCTCGCGGTACTCCAGCACCGGGATGCGGACCTCGTCCAGCTTGGAGACCGCCAGCGTCTCCGCGCGGGGGATGTGGCTGACCTCCGGGGTGAACCAGCGGCAGCCCAGGTGGTCCTCCAGCAGGCCGTACACGCCGTACAGCGTGCCGCGCGGCTCGCCGCCCGCGATGACCAGGTGCTTCCCCGTGGTCATCAGCACATAGCCCTCGTTCCCCAGGGCGGGGAAGTCAATGGAGACGCCGAGGCGCTCCAGCCGGGCGCTGCGGCCCAGAACGATCTCCGACGCGCGCTGCGGCGCCGTGTCCGGGATCACCTCAAAGGCCGCCCCGGTCATCTCGCCGAGGAAACGCTGAAGCTCCTCCGCCGCGTACCGCGTGCTCGGCGGCGCGTCGGCGGGCACCACGATGGCCGTCTTCGCCGCGCCGTTCTCGGCCAGGGTGACGGCGGGGACGGGGGCCGGCTTGTCCGGCCCCGGCAGCATCATTTGCGGCATGGAGAGGGTCTCGCATCCCGTGAGCAGCGCCGCAAGCGGCAGGGCGGCGGCCAGGCAGGCCGCAAAGGTGCGCGTGAGGGTTCGCATGTCCAGGATCCTCCATTGTTCGGCGGACGCGCCGCCGTGCATCCCCGCATACTACCAAAAACAGGGGGGCGGCGCGAACGGAGAGGACGCCGGGGAAGCTGCGGGCCCGGGCGCGATCCGGGGAGAAGCCGAATCATCGGTCCGATCCGACCGATCCGACGGATCAGTCCGATCGGACTTCCCCAGCCGGTCCGGCCTGTCCGACGCTTTCCCCCGCCTACAGCCCCTCCTCGATGATCCGGCGCTCCAGCGCCGTGATGCGGTCGCGGTAGACCGCCGCCTGCTCGAAGTCCATCTTGTCCGCCGCCTGCCTCATCTTCTTCCGCAGGAGGCCGATGGTCTTGCGCAGGTCCTCCGAGGGCAGATACAGGTCGGGCTCCTCGGCGGCGCGCGGCACGGTGACATAGTCGCGCTCGTGGATGGAGCCGAGGAGGTCGGGGATGGCCTTCTCAATGGAGCGCGGGGTGATGCCGTGCTTCTTGTTGTAGGCGATTTGCTTCTTCCGGCGGCGGGCCATTTCGCCCATGGCGCGCTCCATGGAGCCCGTGACGGTGTCGGCGTACATGATGACGCGGCCGCGGACGTTGCGCGCGGCGCGGCCGCAGGTCTGGATCAGGCTCGTGCGCGAGCGCAGGTACCCCTCCTTGTCCGCGTCGAGGATGGCCACCAGCGACACCTCCGGCAGGTCGAGCCCCTCGCGCAGGAGGTTGATGCCGACCAGCACGTCGTAGGCGCCCTGGCGCAGGTCGCGCACCAGCTCGATGCGCTCCAGGGTCTCCGTGTCCGCGTGCATGTAGCGCACGCGCACCCCCAGCTCGTGGTAGTACTCCGTCAGGTCCTCCGCCATCCGCTTCGTCAGTGTGGTGACCAGCACGCGCTCGCCCTTGTCCGCCCGCGCGCGGATTTCCGCCAGCAGGTCGTCCACCTGCCCCTTCGCGGGGCGCACCTCGACCTCCGGGTCCGTGAGGCCCGTCGGCCGCACCACCTGCTCCACCACCTCGCCGCCCGCCTCCCGCAGCTCGTAGTCCGCCGGGGTCGCGCTCACATAGATGACCTGGCCGACGCGCCCCTCGAACTCCTCAAAGGTGAGGGGGCGGTTGTCCCGCGCGCAGGGCAGGCGGAACCCGTACTCCACCAGCTTGTCCTTGCGCGAGCGGTCACCCTTGAACATGGCGCCCACCTGCGGAATGCTCATGTGGCTCTCGTCCACCACGAGCAGGAAGTCGTCGGGGAAGTAGCTGATGAGGGTGTGGGGCGGCACGCCCGGCGCGCGGCCGTCCAGATGGCGCGAGTAGTTCTCAATGCCCGAGCAGTATCCCGTCTCCAGCAGCATCTCCAGGTCATAGCGCGTGCGCTGCTCCAGCCGCTGGGCGTAGAGCTCCTGGCCCGCCCCGCGCAGTTCCCGCAGCCGCTCCTCCAGCTCCGCGCGGATGGTCTCCGCCGCCGCCTCCATGGTGGCCCGGGTGGCCGCGTAATGGGAGCCCGGAAACACCGCCGTCCGGCGGAGCTTCCGCAGGACCACGCCCCGCAGCGGGTCCACCTCCGAGAGCGCCTCGATCCCGTCGCCGAAGAACTCCACGCGCACCGCCCGGTCTGTCTCGTAGGCCGGGAACACGTCCACGACGTCGCCGCGCACGCGGAAGGTGCCGCGGTGGAAGTCCACGTCGTTGCGCTGGTACTGCATCTCCACGAGCCCCGCCACCAGGGCGTCGCGGGACAGCGCGTCGCCCGGGGCCAGTTCCACGCTCAGCTGCCGGTAGGTCTCGGGCGCGCCGATGCCGTAGATGCAGGACACGCTGGCCACGACGATGACGTCGCGCCGCGTGAGGACGGCCCGCGTGGCGGCGTGGCGCATCTTGTCAATCTCGTCGTTGATCGCCGAGTCCTTCTCGATATACGTGTCCGTGGTGGGGATGTAGGCCTCGGGCTGGTAGTAGTCGTAGTAGCTGACGAAATACTCGACCGCATTGTCCGGGAAGAGGGCCTTGAACTCCCCATAGAGCTGCGCGGCCAGGATTTTGTTGTGCGCCAGCACCAGCGCGGGCCGCTGGATCCGCTCGATGACGTTCGCGATGGTGAAGGTCTTGCCGGAGCCGGTGACGCCGAGCAGCACCTGCGCGGCGCGCCCCTCGCCCAGCCCGCGCACCAGCGCCTCGATGGCCTCCGGCTGGTCCCCCGCGGGCGCGTAGCCCGACGCGATCCGGAAGGGCTCCCCGTCCATGCCGCTCACCCGCCCAGGGTCCCGGACCGGCCCGGTCCGGCGGGCAGTGCCCTCACCTCCACCTGCCGCGCGTCAAAGACACCCGGCACGGTCAGGGCGGTCTGGAGCACCCGCGTGATGGTCTTGTCGTCCGGCGTCTCGAAGGAGAACACGAAGTCGCTGCGGTCCTCCGTCTGCATGGCGAAGTGCGCCCCCGTGATGTCTATGTTCATGGGGCGCAGCACGTTGGTGATGTCCGCCAGCAGGTTGGGCCGACGGCGCGTCACGAGGCACAGCGTCGCCACAAAGGCGCTGTCGCCCTCCCACGCCGCGTCCACGACCCGTTTGGGGTCCTGCGCGGTCCGCAGAAAACTGCGGCAGTCCACCCGGTGCACCGAGATGCCCGGGTTCCGCGTGACATAGCCCGCAATGCGGTGCCCCGGCATGGGGTTGCAGCATTTCGCGAACTGCACCGCCATCCCCTTGTGCCCCTCGATGCGGATCAGCTTGTGCCGCGTGGCGTCGTCCACCTCGCGCACCGTCTCCGGCCGCACGGGGACGCGTCCGGGATGGTGCGCCGTCCGCAGGCGTGCCTCCGGTTTCTTTGCCTCCTCGATGGGGGGCAGCTCGCCCAGCTCGCGCAGCCGCTGGCGGATGCGCGTGCGCGCGCGCCCCGTGATCACCAGGTCCAGCCAGTCGCGGTGCGGCTCCTGGTTCTTCGACGTCAGGATCTCCACCACGTCGCCGTTCTGCAGGTTGTAGCGCAGCGACACCATCTTCTCGTTCACCCGCGCGCCCAGGCAGTGGTGGCCGACATGGGAGTGGACGTGGTAGGCCAGGTCGAGGGGCGTGGCCCCCTCCGGCAGCTCGATCACGTCGCCCTTGGGCGTGTAGACGTACACATACGAGCGCGGGTTGATCTCCTGCCGCATGCTGTCCATCAGCCCGTCGCCGATGTCCTCGTCCTTCAGCCAGTCGTGCAGGCGGCGCAGCCAGATCAGCCGCGCGTCCAGCGCGTCGTCGCGGCCGCCCTCCTTGTACACCCAGTGCGCCGCCACCCCCTCGCGGGCGACCCGGTCCATCGCCTCCGACCGGATCTGCACCTCCATCGGGCGGCCGTTCTCCCGCACCACCGTCGTGTGGATGGCCTGGTACATGTTCTCCTTCGGCACCGCCACATAGTCCTTCACCCGGTCCGGCAGGGGCGGCCACAGGGAGTGGACCACGCCCAGGGCGCTGTAGCACGCCCCCTCCGACTGCGTGATGATGCGCACCCCGAGCACGTCGTAGACCTGCGAGAAGTCCTTGTTCTGGCTCTTGATCTTCTCGTGGATGCTGAACAGGTGCTTGGGCCGCCCGATGACCCGCGCGGGGATGTCCACCTCCGCCAGCTTCCTGTCCAGAAGCGCGATGGTCTGCCGCAGGTAGATCTCCCGCTCCCGGCGCTTCATGGAGACCGCCTTCGCCACCTCCTTGTACGACTCCGGGTCCAGGACGTGGAACGCGTGGTCCTCCAGCTCCCACCGCCACTCCGAGATGCCGAGCCGGTGCGCCAGGGGCGCGTAGATGTCCATGGTTTCCCGCGCGATGGAGACCCGCTTCTCCTCCGGCAGGAACTCCAGCGTCCGCATGTTGTGCAGCCGGTCCGCCAGCTTGATCAGGAGCACCCGGAGATCCTGCGTCGTGGCCACCAGCAGTTTCCGGATGTTCTGCGCCTGGCGGTTTTCGAGGGCCTCGGAGTCCTCCCGGAAATTCAGCCGCGTGATCTTCGTCACCCCCTCCACCACCCGGGCCACCGCCTCGCCGAACTCCGCCTCCACCGCCGCCCGCGGGGTCTTCGTGTCCTCCAGCAGGTCGTGCAGCAGCGCCGCCGCGCAGGTCACCGGGTCCAGCCCCATCTCCGCAAGGATCAGCGCCACGTTCACCGGGTGCGTGATGTAGGCCTCCCCCGAGGCGCGCTGCTGCCCCAGATGCCCGTCCGCGGACATCCGGTAGGCCTTGCGCACCACCTCCAGATCGGCGTCCGGAAAGGTGCGCTTAAGCCGCTTGATTAGCCTCGCGTATAGACTGCGCCCCGGCATGGATTCCGCCTTGTTTCGGGGCCGGTCGGCCCCTGTGACCGCCTTATCTTACCACTGAAACACCCCCCGGCCCCAACCGTATTCGCGGGAGGGGGGACATGGACAATATGGACGATATGGACGGCATGGACAAAACCCACGTCCGCCGCCAAGGGTCGTTCTGTCCACGCTGTCCATATCGTCCATATTGTCCATACCGTCCATCTGGCACTCCTGCCCGCCCCTTCCATTTTCCCCCGCGCTTGGGTAAAATCGGTTCCATGAACACAACAACCTTCTTCATCCCGACCCGGGTGGCCTACTGTGCCGGGGCCTTCGCCCAGTTGGGTGCCTTGTGCGCGCCCCTGGGAACCCGGCCTTTCGTTGTCACGGGACGCCGTTCGGCGCGCGAAAGCGGCCTGCTGGACCGCGTGCTGGCCGTGTTTCCGGAGGCCGTGGTGTTTGACGAGGTGGAGGAGAACCCCGGCGTTGCCGTGTGCGCGCGCGGCGGCGAGCACTGCCGGGCGGCGGGCTGCGACTTTGTGCTGGCCCTGGGCGGCGGCAGCCCCATGGACGCGGCGAAGGCCGTTGCGGTGCTCGCCCGTCAGGACGCGCCGGGGTCGGCGCTTTTCTCCGCCCCGGCGGGGGAGGCGGACGTGCTGCCCCTGGCCGCCGTGGCCACCACCTCCGGCACGGGCAGCGAGGTCACGCCGTACAGCGTGCTGCTGGACCCGGACACGGGCATGAAGCGCACCCTGCGCGGGCCGGGGCTGTTCCCCCGCGTGGCCGTGGTGGACCCCGAACTGACGGTGTCCATGCCCGCCGCCGTGACCGCGGCCACAGGGCTCGACGCACTTAGCCAGGCGATGGAGGGCATGGTCTCCCGAACTGCGACCCCGGTCGGCGACGCGCTGGCGCTGGAGGCCTGCACCCTTGCCCGCCGCTGGCTCCCCGTGGCGGTGCGCGAGCCGGAAAACCTGGAGGCGCGCTCCGGCATGTCCCTGGCCGCCCTGCTCTCCGGCATGGTCATCGCCCACAGCGGCACCACCGTGGTCCACGGCATGGGCTACTACTACACCCTGGAGTTCGGCCTCGCCCACGGGCTCGCCAACGCCCTCCTGTTCCCCCCGGTCTTCGCGTTCAACGCGTTCGCCGTGCCGGAGCGGGTCGGCCGCATTGCCGTCGCTCTGGGCCTCTGCGCCGTACCGCCGCCGGACCCCGGAGCACTCGCGCGGCTGGTCTACGATGGCCTGACGGGCATCCTGCGCGATGCGGGCGTCGCTCCCCACGCCGCTGCCCACGGTGTCTCCGAGGTTGATGCCATCCGCTTTGCAAAAGACATCGCCAAGGACCCCTACCGGTTCCGCAACCAGCCTGGAACCCTCGATGGGAAAACCCTTTGCGCCCTGTTCCTCTCCTCCGTCCGGGGGGAATTCCCCTGCCTGTGAAATAAGCCTCTACTGGGAATGGTTCCTAAAAGCGAACCAAGCGCCGGCGGATCGGTCAAGGCAACCGCCGGACACACCACAGGAGACACGGAACATGAGCATACAGAAGGGTTTGATGATGACCGCGCTGGCGGCTGGGCTGCTGCTGGCGGCACCGGGCGGGGTCAGGGCGCAGGACGCCGCGTCCGCGGGCGCGCTGACCACCCACACGCTTCCCGAACTTCCCTACGCCTATGACGCGCTGGAACCGCACATTGACGCCAAAACGATGGAACTGCACCACAGCAAGCATCATGCGGCGTACGTGAAGGGGCTCAACGAGGCGGAGGCGGCCCAGGCGAAAGCCCGGGCGGCGAACGACTACGCCATGGTCCAGTACTGGAGCAAGCGGGCCGCCTTTAACGGCGGCGGCCACTTCCTGCACAGCATGTTCTGGACCGTGATGGCCCCCGCGGGCAAGGGCGGCGGGGGCGTTCCCGAGGGCGCGCTGATGGACCGCATCACCCGCGACTTCGGGTCTTTCGAGGCGTTCAAGGCGCAGTTCAGCGCCGCGGCCGCCGCCGTCGAGGGCAGCGGCTGGGCGCTGCTGGTGTACCGTCCGGCTGACGACCGGCTGGTCATCCTCCAGGCCGAAAACCAGCACAAGCTCACCGACTGGGCGGGCACGCCGGTCCTCGGGCTCGACGTCTGGGAGCACGCCTACTACCTCAACTACCAGAACCGCCGCGCCGACTACATCGCCGCCTGGTGGAACGTGGTAAACTGGGGACAGGTACAGAAGAACATTGACAACCTCCGGAGGTGACCCAGGGTTGTTGACGTGAGGCAGGCGGGGAGTCCGCGCAGATGGCGGGCTCCCCGCCAATGTTTTTTGGGGCAACGGGGGGCAGGGGGGCGTCTTCTAGGAGGGATAGACCCGGATGCCGACGCGGCGTATGTGGTCCAGCAGCGGGGCGGACTGGAGGGCTGCCAGCGCCTTGACGTCGAACCGGTAGGGGAGGGGAAGCTCCTCCAGTTCGGCCGCCACGGCCTCCGCCCTCAGGGGATCGTCAACCCCCTCCAGGGCCAGGTCAATGTCCGACGCGGGGGAGGCGGTGCCTTTGGCCCGTGAGCCGAACAGGATAGCGCCCGTTATGTCAGGATACGCCGCAAGCACGCCCCGGATCAGGCCCCATTCGGCCTCCGTCAGCCCGGTTCCGTTCATGACTCCCCGCTCCGGGCAAGCAGCCAGCCGTGGAGCTCCTCCATGGCGGGCCGGTACCGCTCCTTGACGGCGGCGAGGGCTTTCTCGAAGGCCGCGGCGTCATAGGTGTGCGACAGGACATTCCGGTGGTCGAGCATGTCCACCCACACCTGGCCGTCGGCGAGAATATGGGCGGCGAAGGCCTCCTTGACCACATTGCGCGGGGTGACGGGGCTGATAACGGCCCCCTGGTGCTGGAGATAGTCCTTGAGTGTCTTCCAGGCCAGTTCAACGGCGAACTCAAACCGCTGAACGGTTCCCTCCTTTTCCAGCTGGGACAGTGTCTCCAGTCCCCGGTCGAAAGGTTCCCGCAACAGCGCCATGGCGCGGTCAAAATTCTGAAAACGCTGTTTCCAGCGGATGTCTGGGATCATGACCGTTCTCCTGTGGAGACCATGATAGGCTATCCCGCTTCTTCTCTCCAAGTGTCCGACCGGGGGGACAGTCTACATTTCCGGTGCCGCCGTCGGCCCCCGCCGGGTTTCCATGAAGGCGTTCCAGAGGGGGCGCTGGATGCGGATGACCAGGGGGACGCCGGGGCGGAGGCCGCCCATCTCGGTGAAGTAGTCGCCCTGGAGGCATCCCTTCAGCGGCTCCTCGATCTCGGGGCCCGAGATGACCATGTCGGCGTTGCAGTCGGCGGGGAGGTTCCCGTGGTAGCCGACCCGCTCCAGGTCGCGGAAGTACCACGGCAGGGGCCAGTAGTCGCCCCCCGGCCGGATCACCCGCACCACCATCCGCTTCCCGTCGGGATGAACCGCCGCGAGCTGGTGCGCCCGGTCGGCGATTCGCAGCAGCGCCGTGCTGGTGTGCGCGTAGACGTAGGGGTTGCGCACGTCGGCGGCATAGCGGAAGTTGCCCAGCCAGGCCTGGTTCCCCAGGAAGCCGGCCACGCCGAGAAGCAGCAGCGCCGTCGCCGCGCGCAGGGGCAGGAAACGCGCCCGGCGCACCAGCGCCGCCGCGCCGAAGCCCGCCAGCACCAGCCACCCCTGGTAGAACACCAACATGTTCCACGGGGCCTTGTAGGGGGTGATCGAGAACCCGGCGGTCATCGCCAGGGTGAAGAAGGCGATGAAGCGGACGGCGGACAGGTCGTGCCCTCCGGGCACTGCGCCTTTCCGGCGCGGCCAGAGCGCCGCCATCCCCCCCGCCAGCCCCAGCAGGATCACCGGTGCCTCGGTCCATTTCGGCCCCGCCATCTTCCAGTGCCAGAACCAGAGGACGAAGTAGTAGTGCCACGGGTGGTCGTGGATGCCCGAACTGCCCGCGCCGCCCGCGCGGGTGAGATAAATGGGGTAGGTCAGCACCGAGTCCAGCGGCCCCCGCGCGTGGGTGAAGAAGGAGGTGAAGAAGGCCACCGAAACCGCCGCCGCCACCCCCGCCGCCAGCAGCAGCGGCCCGCGCAGGGACTTCCTTTCGGCGTCATCCTTCGGCGCCTCCCCGCCCGTGATCCGGTTCCAGACCAACGTCGCCGCCACGGCCCCCGCCGCCGCGAGGCCGATGGGCAGGCTGGTTTCCTTCGTGGCGTGCATCAGGCCGGCACAGAGGCCCAGCACGGCGGCGCGCCCGTACCCCGGCGCGCGCAGGAACCGCCACGCGAAAAACACGGCGGCCCACGTGAACAGCACCAGCGACGTCTCCTGGATGTAGTACCGGCTGTAATACGTCACGGCGTGCGAAACGGCGGTCAGCAGGGCCGCCCAGAACGCCGCCCAGCACCCCGTCATCCGGCCAAAGGCCAGCAGCAGCGCGACCAGCAGCAGCCCGCACCCGGCGGGCACCAGCCGGTAGGGGAGAATGTCCGAGTCCTTGAACGATTCCGCCCCCGACAGCCACAGCAGCGGCAGGGTCAGGTAATACAGCGTCGGGCCGTGGTGCTCAAAGGGGTCGTAGGCGTACTCCCCCTTGTCGTACAGGATGCCCGTCTTCACCGCCTGGTTCGCCTCGTCCCCGTGCAGGGGCCGCGCCGAAAGCGCGTGGAAACGGAAAAACGCCGCGACGGCCAGCACGCAGCACGCCGCCAACACCAGCGCGGTCTTTTCCATCAGGCGCATCGAGAACCTCCAGCTCCCCAGACTATAGGGCCCGCCGCCCGGACAAGGCAAGCGGAAAGAAAGGCGCTTTAGCGTGAAGGCGCGAAGGAGGATGGCCCGCCCTGCGGCTATTTCCGCCGCCGCCGGGCACCCTTTTTGCCGGGACGCTCCTCAAGAAAGCCGTCCAGGAACACTTCCCTGAGCGCCTCGAAGCGCTGGTTGAAGGAGCTGTTCTTTCCGGCGACACCCACGCGCCCTTTCGGGGCTATGGAAATCTCAATCAGTACGGCGCCGATAATGCCCGCCCATAACGTCGCGGCCACCAGCCCCGGATCGGAGTGCTTCTCCTTGATCATCCCCATGCGCAGGGCGCTCCTCACGAGCTCCGTCAGGATGTTGAGGGCTTCCTGCTCGAAGGGAACCGCGGCGTCCTGGTCCGGGTGCCTCCCCTCCCCGCTCCACCCCGCCGGCGGGAAGAGCATCAGGCGGTAGTGGTTGGGGTGCGTGACCGCCCATTCCGAATAGTGGCGCGCCATTTCGACGGCCTGCTCCACCGGGTTGTCGTGTTTCAGGCATTGGAGGAGGTGCGCGCGGAGGTCGTCGGTGTCCTGCCTGAGGATGGCCTCGATCAGCTCCTGCTTGTCCCTGAACAGCTTGTAGATGTACCCGGGGGTGTATTCGATGGCCGTGGCGATCTTCCGCAGGGTGACCGCCTCATAGCCCTCGCGCAGGAACATTTCCCGGGCGATGTCCATGACCCGCCCTTTGAGCTCCTCGCGCTCTCGCTCGCGGCGCAGTTTTGAAACGGAAGGCTGACTTTTCACAAGGATGTACCCCATGGCCGCAAACGGCGGCTGTATCGTAGTCCAGATGTCGGCTGCTCCGCAATCAGTCGGGAGAGTCCCCCGGCGCGCCCTGCGGCTGTTCCCGCCCGGCCGGCGCCCCGGGCGGGCCGTGCGCGCGCAGATACGCGTCCGCGCGGACGCGCGCGTTTTCGCGGAGGTTCATCCAGAAGAGGTCAATGTCGTGGATGTGGTAGACGCCGAACCAGTCATGGAAGGGGCCGCGGGGCTGCTCCGCAATCCAGAGCCGGCCGTCATGACACTGCGCCCAGGTGTGCGCCGGGGTGATGCCCTCCATCACGCACCGGTCGGGGCTTGTTTCCGCGGGAACGATCCGCGCCGCGAGGGCGCCCAGGTGCGCAGAGGCGGGCGCGCGGGTTTCGTCCGCGGTCCAGGTTAGCGGATTCACGCAGAAACGCGGCTTGCCGGCCGCGCGCTCCCAGCCCCACGGGTAGCGGTGAACGCGGGGCAGATGAAACCGGGAACCCTCGCGGGAGGTATCCCAGGTGACAAGACAGCCCGTCTGCGTGGGCGAGCCGCACGGCGTGATGTCGCGGAACACCCGCTCAAAAAAGTCCTCGGGCACGCCCAGGCCAATGGTGTAGGCCGCAATGAGGCGGGAATGTAGCGGGGTGCGGTCAATCTTTTCCCAGAGCAGGCGCAGCGCGTGCAGCGTGCCCTGGCTGTGGCTCGCGATGATGAGGGGCCTGCCCCCGTTGCGGTGCGTGATGAAATGGTCGAAGGCGCGCGCGATGTCCCCGTAGGCGAGGTCAAGCGCCTGGTAGGCGTCGTTTCGCCGCGGGGCCAGCAGCGGCAGGACAAAGGCGTAGATGGACGCCTGGCGGTATTTGGGCGCGAAGACCCGGCCGCATCCGTTGAACGCGCTTGCCTGCCCGGCCAGCATCACCGGGACGGGAATGTCCGCACGGTCCCCCTGCTCCACCGAGGCGTTCCAGTTGGCGCGCTCCCCGAAGCCGGTGGGATGGATGTAAAAGACGTCCACCAGGTCGCGCGACGGGTTGGGCGCCTCCACCAGGCCGGGTGGCACGCGGTCCGAGGCGTCGTCCATTTCCGGCAGTGCGGCCCAGGAGGATTCCAGCGCGTAATCGGGCGGGGGTGGTGCCTTGCGGGGATCGAAGGCGCCGGTGACGGACTCGACAAGCAGGTCGCCCAGGGCAAAACGGAAGGCGTAGAGCAGCGCCGCGGCCGCCGCAAGGGAGAGGGATGTTCCCAGTGTTGCCTTTTTCCAGCGAGTCATGCGTTCGCCCTGCTTGTCCGGCCTTGTCGCGCGGCGCCCTTTCAGCTCGGCGCGGCACCGGGCAGCGACGCCGCCGCAGCGCCGCCCTCGGTGTTCTGGCTAGGGCGGAGGCTGTTTTCGCTGTCCCGGCCAGCCATCCCCCGCCCGCCTACTCGGCGAAGGGGGCCAGAATGCCCAGAACCCCCGCGCAGGCGCCGTTGACCGGGGCGGTGCCGTTCACTTCCTGGTATCGGACAAACTCCACATGGCCGTCCATGTAGAGCACGTTGCAGCCGCCGGGAAGATGGTTGAATCCGCCGATGTAGGTGGAGAACTGGTCCAGCATGACGAAGATGCCGCTTTGCGCCCGCGAACTGGCCCCCGGGTTGTTGATGTCCGTGACCAGGAACCGCTCGATGCCCTCGCGCAGGCGGTAGATGGTGTCGCCGCCCGCGTTCCCCGCGCCGACAAGCAGGGCCCCCGTGACATCGCGGTCAATCGCCGCCATAATGGCCCCGTTGTCATTGCTCACCACCGCGGCTATCGCCTCGGGCGTCGTGACGGCCTGCAGTATCCCGTTCACAAACTGCGTCGGCCCCTCGGTCGAGGTGTCCACCCCCGCCGGCAGGGGGCCGAAGGTTTCGGCGAACGACGCCAGCGCCGCCACAGAAGTGGTGCCGAGCTTCTCATCGAGCCGGTCGAACAGCCAGCCCAGATACCCGTAGCTGGCGCCGATGGTCTGCATGCACCCGTTGTTGTCGTCAATGACGTCAAAGCACCAGGAGCCGTCCTCGTATTTCGCCTTCTCCAAGGACTTGCCCAGCCCCGAGTCCGAGGGACAGAAGGCGATCATCGGGTCGGTCAGGTACTCCGGGTAGATGGAGGGAACCCTGGGCCCCACCGCAAAGGTCGTGTAGGTGGGGGTGTAGCCGTGTTTCCTGGGAAACGACCCCATGTGAATCGGCGGGAACTTCCCCCCGCCCGACTCGTTGGCGTACATCTTGAACACCAGGCCCCACTGTTTCAGGTTGTTGGCGCAGCTGGCCCGACGGGCGGACTCCCGGGCGCGCGCCAGCGCGGGCAGCAGAATCGCCGCCAGGATGCCGATGATCGCGATGACAACCAACAGCTCAATGAGGGTAAATCCTTTCCGGTGCATGTGCGGTCTCCCGATTAGGTAATCTTTGATTTCTTTGAAAGCAACGGTCATGCTGTGACCGTTGTTTACCATTATGGCAGACTTTTCCCCAAAATGCAAGCCCTGTTATCGGGACTCTCCGGCAAGATTGCCGGGCAGGGACCCTCCCCATGGCGAGTCGCAGGCGAAGAGCCCGTCTGTCTGCGGGCCTTTTGCGGGGCGGAGGCCGTCGGCTTTCCGGGATGCCGGGCGGAGAGGGCGCACAGGCTGTCCGCAAGGGTGCAAGCCTCGAAGCAGGTGATGCCGACAAGCTTCTTGGCGGCGCGCTTCACAAAGTCGGCCCACAAGACCTGTCTGACGGCATTGCCGGGCGTGGCCGCCCTTGCGGCGGTCCCGGACCTGCTGCTCCCGGTGCCGTATGAATACTTCCATAACCGGCGCAGGAGGCTGGAGGAATCGGAGCCGCCCCTCCGAAAGTAGGAAGTCCGCCCGGAAGCCCGGTTCAACGTTTCAAGTCCGGTGATCCGGCTTTTCCCGGAAAGGGGACAGGGACAATCCCAAAGTGGCAAAAGGCACCCGTTGGCGCGAAGACACATTCCTCCGCGTTCTCCGCGCCCTCCTCATCAGTGGAAAACCCCACGTCCCCCTGTGGAAAAACCGCCCACAACTCCAGGAAAAAATGTGCCTTGAGGCTTGATTCCCAGACGCACTATCTTGCATTCAAATGCCTTCTTCCCCTCTTCTTGTGTGTCCCGCCGTCGGCGTGCAAGAATCTCTGCGGCTGGGATACCGGCGGAAACCCCAGACAACGGGAGACACCCATGGACGAGCACAAGGTTCCGGAAGAAGCTGTCTTGGAGGGCGGGGCGGCGGCGGACTGCGGGTGCGGCCCGCAGGGCTGCGGACAGCGCCCGCTGGCGCGGCGGGATTTCATCAAGATCGCCGGGCTCGGCATGCTGGCCACGTCGGCGGGGCGGCCCCTCACCGCCATGGCGGGGCCCTTCGCCGCGCCGGACACGCCGCGCCATCCCGTCCCCGGCGACAAAAAACTGTCGCCGGAGTGGCTGCGGGCGCTCTATGAACGCGGCACCAAGGAGGTCTTCCGCGGGGAGGCGCTGCCCGCCATCGGCATGCCCTGCGGCGGCATCGGCAGCGGCCAGATGTACCTCTGCGGCGACGGCACCCTCGGCTGCTGGCAGATTTTCAACAACGCCGAGTCCCTCTGGGTGGAGAACACCAACGCCACCTACCTCAAGCGCGAGCCCGCCAAGCCGGTCTTCCAGCGCTTCGCCGCCGCCGTGCGGAAGCCGGACGGCGCGTGGGACGCGCGGTCCCTGGACCGCGCCGCCTTCCCCAAGACTTGTTTCAAGGGGGAATACCCCGTCGCCATGGTCCAGTACGACGGCGGGGACTTCCCGGCGCATGTCACGCTGGAGGCCTTCTCGCCGTTCATTCCGCTGAACGCGCCGGATTCCGCCCTGCCCGCCACACTGTTTCGTTTCACAGCGGGCAACCCCGCCGCAGCCCCGGCCCCCATCGAGGTGTCGCTGCTCGGCTTGCTGGAAAACCCCGTCGCGCTGCGGAGCGCGCCCTCTTTCGTCGCCGCGCGTCGCACCCGGACCCTGCGCGCGTCCGGCCGCACGCTCCTCCTGCACTCGGCGGAGGAGCTTCCCGAGGCCGTGGAGCGGGCGGAAAAGGGGGAAAAACGCGCCCCCGTGGTTTTCGCAGACTTTGAGGGCGCGGATTATGGCGCCTGGACGGCGGCAGGCGCCGCCTTC
The DNA here is from genome assembly GCA_012730045.1 of Candidatus Hydrogenedentota bacterium. NCBI lineage: Bacteria > Pseudomonadati > Candidatus Hydrogenedentota > Candidatus Hydrogenedentota bacterium. The sequence continues at coordinate 18,386 of JAAYBR010000011.1, forward strand.
GGCGCCGGCCCCGCCAAGGGAACGTTTTCGGGACAGCAGCCGGTGGAGGGATTTCAGGGCGGCGGTCTGGTGAACAGCTTTCTCGGCGGCGACGACCCCAAAGGCCGCCTGACCTCCCCCGAGTTTGTCATCGAACGTCGCTTCATCAACTTCCTCGTCGGCGGGGGCAACCAGGAGGGCAAGACCTGCGTCAACCTGCTGGTGGACGGAAAGGCCGTCCGCACCGCGCGCGGCATCAACACCGAGAAGCTCGACTGGCGGTCGTGGAACGTGACCCGGCTGGAGGGGAAGACCGCCCGCATCGAGATCGTGGACGAGGCCGCCGGCGGCTGGGGCCATGTCAACGCGGACCAGTTCCTCTTTGAGGACGAAACGAAGGAGGGGGTGGACCACCGGCTCGCCGAAATGCCCGACGTTGGCACCCTGTGCCTCGCGTTCGCGGGGGATGCCCTCCCCGCCGGGGAGGCCGCCGCTCTCACAGCGGGGCTTGCTCTGGACAGCATGCCGGAACTCCTGACGGCGGAGGATGCGGAGTTCTCCGTGGAGGAGCGCCGCACGGGGTTGCTGGCCGCGCGGCCCGTTACGCTGGCCCCGGGGGAGAGCGCGGACTTCGTGTTCGCCGTCTCCTGGCACTTTCCCAACCATTCCGAGCACAACCCCGACAAAAAGCGGACGGAGAAGGTCGGCCATTTCTATGCCGCCCGTTTCGCCGACGCCGGGGCGGTGGCCGCCTATCTTCTCGAGAATCTGGCCCGGCTGGCAGGGGACACGCGCCTCTGGCGCGACCTGTATTACGATGCCACGCTGCCCTACTGGCTGCTGGACCGGCTGCTGTCCACCGTGTCCACCCTCTCCACGGGCACCTGCCAGTGGTGGGCCAACGGCCGCTTCTACGCCTACGAGGGCGTTACCTGCTGCCACGGCACCTGCACCCATGTGTGGAACTACTCCCACACCGAGGGTCGCCTCTTCCCCGAGCTGACCCGCAGCGTCCGCGAGATGCAGGACTTTTTCGACAACGCCCAGGGCGGCGGGTTCCATCCCGACACCGGGCTGGTGGGCTTCCGCAGCGACGGCAATTACGCCGCCGACGGGCAGTGCGGCACCATCCTCAAGGCCTACCGCGACCACCTCATGTCGCCCGACGACGCCTTCCTCAAGCGCAACTGGCCCCGCATCAAGAAGGCCCTGGAGTTCTCCATCTCCAAGGACGAGAACGGGGACGGGATCATCGAGGACCTTCAGCACAACACCTTCGACATCAATTTCTTCGGCGCGAACACCTTTGTGGGCAGCCTCTACCTGTGCGCGCTGCGCGCCGCCGAGGAGATGGCGGAGGAGGTCGGCGATGTGGAGTTTGCCCGGCGCGCGCGGAAAATCCGCGGGCGCGGCCGGAAGATCACCGAAAAACGGCTGTGGAACGGCGAGTACTTCATCCAGGAGGTGGACCTGAAGAAGCACCCCAAGCACCAGTATGCCGACGGGTGCCTCTCCGACCAGATGTTCGGCCAGGGCTGGGCGGAACAGCTCGGATTGGGCTACCTTTACGACCGCGACAAGGTGCGCTCGGCGCTCCAGGCCGTCTGGCGCTACAACTGGACCCCCGACATCAGTCCCTACAACGAGAAATACCCGCCTTTCCGCTGGTTCATCTCCCCCGGCCAGGCCGGACTCATCACCTGCACCTGGCCCCACGGCAACTACCAGAAGGAGGGGGTGCTCTACCGCGAGGAGGTCTGGACCGGCATTGAGTACCAGGTCGCCGGGCACCTCGCCGCCGAGGGCATGCTCGACGAGGCCCTCTCCATCTGCCGCGCCGTCCACGACCGCTACCATCCGAACCTGTTCAACCCCTACAACGAGATCGAGTGCGGCGACCACTACGCCCGCGCCATGGCCAGCTGGGGCGTCTACCTTTCCCTGGCCGGCTTCTATCATCACGGCCCCAAGGGCATCCTCGGCTTCGCCCCCCGCATGACGCCGGAGCATTTCAGCGCCCCCTTCACCACCGCCGAGGGCTGGGTTGTCTTCTCGCAGGACCGCGACGGACAAGTCCAGCGCAACCGCGTGGACGTGAAATGGGGCCGTCTCCGCCTGAACGAGCTGCGCCTGGGCCTGCCCGACGGCGTGTCCGCGGTGTCCATCAAGGTGGGAACCGCCGACGGACAGGTGTCTTTCGCCGACAGCGTGCGCGACGGGATGCTGATCCTCCGTTTCCCCGGAGGACTGACACTGGAAAAGGACGGCTGGGTCGCCTGCGCCGCCGTGCCCGCGCGCCCCAACCTGTAGCACAACGAAGAAACGGCCCCGGCCCGTACCGCCGGCGTCCCGCCGGCCTTGTCTTGGGTCTTGGAGTGCCCAACGGCCCCGGCACGTAGCGCCGGCGTCCCGCCGGCCTTGTCTTGGTTTTTTGCGAAACGCCCAACGTTTGAACTGGAGTACGTTATGGAAGAAGTCACCGGCGACGCCGTCGTGCTGCTCAGCGGCGGCCTCGACTCCACCGTGCTGCTGCACCTCGTGCGGCGGCGGCTCTGCGACGGGGCGGTCCACGCCCTGAGTTTCGACTACGGCCAGCGGCATTCCCGCGAGCTCGACTGCGCCCGCGAGCAGGCCGCCCTCGCCGGGGCGGCCTCCCATGACGTGCTCGACATGTCCTTCCTCGGCGGACTGCTGGCGGGCGGCACCGCGCTCGTGAAGGGCGGGGCGGAAGTTCCCGACCTCGACGCGCTGTCCCCCGAAACGCGTGAACAGCCCCCCACCTACGTGCCCAACCGCAACATGATCCTCCTGTCCCTCGCCGCCGCCTGCGCCGAGGCGCGCGGTGTCCGCGACGTGTTCTACGGCGCCCAGGCCCAGGACGAATACGGCTACTGGGACTGCACCCCCGCCTTCGTGGACCGCGTCAATAACGTGCTTTCTCTTAACCGCCGCGACCCCGTCACCGTGCACGCCCCCCTCGCCCAAAACAGCAAGGCCGACAACATCCGCCTCGGCATGGAGCTGGGCGTGGATTTCTCCAAGACCTGGAGCTGCTACCGGGGCGGGGAGCGACCCTGCGGCACCTGCCCCACCTGCGTCGAGCGCGCCCGCGCTTTCTCCGCAGCGGGGATGCCGGACCCTGTTCTGGTCCGGGAATAATGGCATCCGAAGCGCATGCTTTCGAGAAAGGGGCATTTATGAGAGGATTGCGGGCAGTGGCATTTGCCTCCGTTCTTGCATGTGGCGTGTGTTTGGCCGACTCCACCATGCTTTCCCCCCGGCAGGAGGCCGTGCTGCGCGCCATTGCGCGGGGGGAGTCCCTGCCTTGGCCGGAGATGACGTCGGCGCAGGCGCGGGCGGTGCATGAGAAGGCGGAGCGCTATCTGGAGAACTATGAGGCGCACCATCTGCCGCAGGGGATGAACGCCGACATCCTGTACACGGACCGCCAGCGGTCGGCGGTGTTCATGTATGAGGGGCTTGGCGACGGCACGATCTGGACCGGGCATTATCTCGCGGCGCTGGCGCTGAAGCATCACGTCACGCGCGACGCCGCCGCGCTGCGGAGAATCGGCGAAACGCTGGATGTGTTTGAGAAGCTCTGCCTGATGACGGAACGCAAGGGCTTCATCCCGCGCTATGCGGGGGGCGCGGACGACCCGGCCTACGCGGAGTATTACCGGCGCTACGGGAACTGGGACGCCCCGGTGCTTCCGGAGATCGGAAAGCAGGCCCATCGCGGGGTGGGGCCGTATGCGGACCAGGTCTGGCTGGACAACAGCAGCCGGGACACCTACGACGGGTTCCTCTTCGGGCTGGCCATGACCCGTGTGTTCGTGGATGACCCGGGTGTCCGCGCGCGGGTGGACGAGATCGGCTGGCTGGCGGCGAAGCGGCTGATAAAGGACAAGTTTTGGATCGGCGACGGCCAGGGGCATGTCACGAACCCCGTGCCCATCTTCACCTGCGCGTGGACCCGCCTGGCCATGTCGGTCAACCCGGCGGCGGGCGCCCTGACCGAGTACGGCGGCCTGCTCTCGTGCCACGTGCCGGACCTGCGCATTTCCACACACGCGGAGGCCTACCGCAGGACTTTGCCCCTCTGCGTGGTCGCCGAGGGCCACACCACCAGCAAGTGGGAGTACAAATACAGCAGCAACAACCTCACCTTCATCCTCTGCGCGGCGGCGGCCATGCTGGAGGACCAGCTCTACGAAAAGGCCCTCCTGCGGGGGATGGTCGCCACCCTCTACGAGGCGTCCGCCCACGACCACCTCAACGCCCATTTCGCAGCCATCCACCTGATGGTCCGGGGAAACCCCCGCCACAACGACGCCCGGGCCACGCTTCAGGGGCAGTTGATTGACTTCCCCGAGGACAAATGGCGGCGCTATGTGGACCGCCGGGGCGATCCGTCCATCGTCTGGCACAACGAGAAACAGTCCGAATACGCGCTGCTGGCGCACGAGCGCATTCCCGAGGACTTCCTCTGGCAGCGCACCCCCTGCGCCTGCGTGGGCGGCTGGGACATGCCCTACGAGTACCCCGGGATAGACATGTTCCTCCCCTACTGGATGGGCCGCGCCGCCGGTGCCATTCCCGCGCCGCCCGAGGCCGGGGCCGGGTGAGCCGCATCCCGGGGACTCGTCCGCGTCCATAGGCTTAAGCATTATCCTGAAATTTAGCAAGTTTCCTTGACCAAACCCGCGTTTCCTGATACACTTTCTCAGAGGGTGAAATGGGGTTGGGGGAAGGATGGAGACGAAATATGCCTTTTGATCTGGATACCCGGCGTTCTGCGCGGGTTTTGGGGCGGTGGCGAGCCGTCCATTGCGGCATATCCGCCGCCTTAATGGGCTTTCTGGCCGTCATGTGCCTGTGCCAGGCCGCGCATGCGGAGTCCGGCCCAAAGTCTTTGAGCAAGTTGACCCCCACAGTCAACTGGTGGCCGGCGGGAGACATGCCTTTCACCGGACGCGCCTATCACCAGATGGTCTCCCACAACGGCATGCTCTATCTCATCGGCGGGATGAGCGACGACGCCACGTATCCCGTTCTCCGGAGCACGAACGGCACCGTCTGGACGGCGCCCAGCGAAACGGTGCCCTGGATTGGCCGTCTTGGCCACGCCGCCGTGGTGTTCGACGGGAAGATATGGCTGTTCGGCGGCGATGACATGTCCTCAAGTGTCAACAGCCAGGTGTGGTTCACCGAGGATGGGGTCACGTGGACGCAGGCGACCGCCGCCGCCCCCTGGCCCCCCAGGATCGGGTTCTGCGCCCTGGTGCATGACGGAAAAATGTGGGTGCTGGGCGGCCTCGTTCTGGACACTGGCACGCAGACCTTTCAGGACGTGAACGACGTGTGGTCTTCCACTGACGGCGTCACCTGGACCCAGGCGTCGCCGGCCGCCCCCTGGCAGGCGCGGGAGTTTTTCACGACGGCGGCGGTGGGTGGGGAAATGTTTGTCATGGCGGGGTTTGCGGATGCGGGGGCCGTCACCAAGGCGGGGGAGAGCCACCTGAACGATGTGTGGCGCTCCGCCGACGGTGTCACCTGGACGCAGGTTACCGACGCGGCCCCCTGGTCCGGCCGCCTCGCCCCCGCCTGCACGGTCCACGACGGCAAAATCTGGGTGATGGGCGGGGTTTCGGAGACGGCGGCCTCAAATGACGTCTGGGTCGGCGAGTACAACACCACGGACCACACCCTGACCTGGCAGCAGTACATGGCCGAGGCGCCCTGGTACAGCCGTGGCTATGCTGCCGCAGTCTCGCATGACAGCCGCCTTTGGCTCTCGGGCGGGTACACATACGAGGATGTGGTCCTGAGCAATGTATGGTTCTACGGCGAACCCCTTGCCCCCGTGCAGTACCGGCTCACCGTGACGCAGCCTGAGGGGGGCACCATCTCCGTCGTTCCCCCGTCCCCCGACGGATTGTATGACGAGGGCGCGGTGGTCACCCTGACGGCCATTCCAGATCCCGGCTATCTTCTTGTTTCCTGGATTTGGGACGCAACCGGTTATTACGATCTCACCATTCCCCTGATCATGGATGCCGACAAGGTTGTGAGCGCATCTTTTCAGCAGCCGTCGGTATACAGCCTGACCATTCTTCCCACCCCCGGCGGTACGGTTGCCGCCGACCCGCCTGAGCCGGTGGGCGGGTATGCCCCGGGCACGCAGGTGACCCTCACAGCCACGCCGGACACTGGATACCGGTTCGTGCGCTGGGTGGGCGCGGCGCAGGGGGGGCAGCCGACCGTCTCCCTGACCATGGACGACAACTACGATGTCGGGGCGCTGTTCGCCGTGCCGCCGCCCGTCGGCCACTGGTTTGACCCGTGGGCGGCGTGTTTCGACCTATGCCCCGCCGACTCCCCGGATGCCGACGGCGACGGGCTGACGGCCTGCCGGGAGGCCTGCATCGGCTCGCGGGACGACCAGACGGACACGGACGGCGACGGCATGCCCGACGGCTGGGAGGCGTTCAAGCGCCTCAATCCGGTGGTCGCGGACGCCGAAGAGGATCCTGATCAGGACAGCATGACGAATCTGGAGGAGTTTCTGGCGCGGTCCGACCCGAAAGACCCCAACAGCCCCGTCCGCACCTTTTTTGTCGGCCCGGAGGGGACGGACGGCCTGGGATATGGCGGGCTGGAGACCCCGTTCCAGACGCTGCCCTTCGCCGTGCGCGCCGCCGCGGCCTCCGACGCCAACCGCGCGCGGGTCATCCTGTTCGCGGGGGAATACGCGGCGGACCTGCTTCGTCTGCCCCGGGGCCTCGAACTGCGCGGCCGGGAGGGGGACGTTGTGGTGGTCCAGGGCAGCCTCATCGGCGCGGGCCTCTGCGCCGTCACCGGGATCACGCTGCGTCCCGCGGCCGCGCCCACCAAGGCGGCCGCCGTGCCGCCCCTGCTGACCATGCTTGACGCCGTCATGAGGGTGGACGGGGTCATCTTTGAGGGCGGAGAGGTCGGACTGCTCACCACGGGGTCGGCCCCCGCCAGAAGCGTTGTCGAGTCCTGCTTCTTTACCGGCATGACCGGGGCGGCCGTGCGCGTTTTTGGGGCGGTGCCCGTCATCCGCCGCTGCCAGTTTGTGAACATTCCCGGCAACGCCGTGGTTCTGGAGCCGTGGGAGGGCGCCGGCGCGGATCTTTGCGTCCTGGGCGACAGTACGGACCCCAACACCGGCTGGAACCAGTTCGAGGTGGGCTCCATCGGCGGCCGCGTGGTGGTCAACCGGCGGGGCGCCGAGCTGATCCTCCAGAACTGCAAGTGGGGCACCGACTCGCCCGATGACATGCGGGGTGCCGTGGACGCGGGCGACGGCCCCGAACCCGTGGTGGAGCCGTTCCTTGCCCCCGGCAACGCCGTTCTCGCCGCCTCGGTCTTCTGCTCTGTCGTCGAGGCGGGCTCCCAGGTGCCCGTCACCAACGCGACGGTCACGCTTCAGGGCAGCCCATATCTTCCCGTCACGGCCAACACCGCCGGCGTGTACACCTTCGCCGCCGTCGCCCCCGGCTCCTACACACTCTCCGTGGTCGCCCAGAACCGGCTTCCCGGACAAACGGCCGCAGTCGTGGCCAACGGCGCGTCCCTATCCGCCACCGTTCCCCTGGCTGCGGTGTCCCCGGAAGGCGAGGGGGAGGTGGAGGGCGAGGAGGGAGAAGGCGAGGGTCAGCCCGAGGGCGAAGGGGAGGGCGAAGGCCAGCCCGAGGGCGAGGGCGAACCCGATGACGGCGGCGGATGCCAGGGCTGCAAGAAGGGAAAGGCCGCGCCCCCTTCGGCGGACGACCTGTTTGTCTCGGTTTTGGCCCTAGTGACACTGGGCGCGCTTTCGCGCCGCCGGCGCGGCGGGTGAGCGCGGCGGGCGCCGCGCGCGGAAGTTGACACGGCCGCCCGTTTTCTGCTACATTTTCCCCTGATCGCCCGCTTCTGGCGGGCGGTCTTTGTTCCAGTCGGTCCCATGCTGGCGTAGCTCAGTAGGTAGAGCAGCTGACTTGTAATCAGCAGGTCGGGGGTTCGATTCCCTTCGCCAGCTCCAGAATTGGAAACACTGACAGTTGAAGTGGTAATCTCTGTGACCGGTCCGGCGGGACCGGCATCCCGTGGTGGGATGCCCGAGTGGCTAAAGGGGACGGGCTGTAAACCCGTTGGTTAGCGCCTTCGTTGGTTCGAATCCAACTCCCACCACCATTTTTGGAACGTTTCGGCGCTGCGCCGGTTTTCGGCACGGTGCTGCGCGCGTTGGGTTTGCGGGGCGGGAATAGCTCAGTTGGTAGAGCGTCAGCCTTCCAAGCTGAGGGTCGCGAGTTCGAGCCTCGTTTCCCGCTCCATTTTATGGCATTTTTCGGTTGCGGAGGCCCGCGTAGCTCAGTCGGTAGAGCACTTCCATGGTAAGGAAGGGGTCATCAGTTCGATTCTGATCGTGGGCTCCATTTTTCAGCGTGTTTTGGGCGGCGCCGGGCGGCGCACCCCGTGACATAACACTCAAAGGCGCCGGGGAAGGCCCCGGGAAGATCGAGGTGAACCATGGCCAAGGAAAAATTCGTACGGAACAAGACGCACGTGAACGTGGGGACGATCGGTCACGTGGACCACGGCAAGACGACGCTTACGAGCGCGATCACGAAGGTTCTGTCGAAGTCTGGCAAGGCGAAGGCGATAGACTTTGCGATGATTGACAAGGCGCCGGAGGAGCGCGAGCGCGGGATCACGATCTCGATCGCGCACGTGGAGTACGAGACGGACACGCGGCA
>JAAYBR010000012.1 GCA_012730045.1 Candidatus Hydrogenedentota bacterium
CTTGGGGAAATGCGCGGCTATCGTCGTTTCGCGTCCGCCCCCGCGCGGGCAAGCCCACGCGAAGAAAGGCGGCAGCAAGCTACCGCACTCCAAGGCGCTTCGCGCTGTGCAACGCCGGGGCTGTGAGGGTGTGTGTGTCGGCCTCTCACGACGCGCGCGGAGCGCGCCTTGGAGTGCGCAAGCTCGCTTGCGCCTTCCAGACCGGCGTTTCCGGTTTGGCCCGCGATCGTGATATTCTCCCAACAACGCCGTGGGAGCCGTTTCTCAGGATTCTTGCGCATGACTTCGGAAGACAGGAAGAACACCCCTTCACCCCTCTGGTCGGACTGGCATCACGCCCCCGTTCACCGGTTCACGCCCAACCGGGCCCACATGACCACAGCGGCAACCCTGCGCAAGGAGCCTTACTTCCGCGGGGAAGAACGCCTGTCCCTTCTGCAGGACACCCTGCTCGGCGTGCTGCACGAGGTCGGCTGGCGGCCCCAGGCATGGGCTGTGTTTCCCAATCATTATCACCTCGTGGCGGCAGCCCCCGGCGAGGAAGGGGGAGCCCCCTTGTGTTCGCTGGTGCAGCGTGCGCATTCATTGTCGGCACGGGAGCTCAACCGGCTGGATGGAGCGCCCGGACGGAAAGTATGGTTTCAGTACTGGGACACTGTGCTTTCCTATGAGCGCAGCTATTTCGCGCGCCTCAACTACACGCACAACAACCCGGTGAAACATGGCGTGGTGGCATGCGCGGAGAACTACCCCCACTGCTCTGCGGCATGGTTTTCCCAGAACGCGGAGGATGCGTTCAGGAGAAAGGTTGCGTCGTTTGGGTATGGACGTGTGAACGTGGTGGACGACTTCGAGGTGTGAGGTGTCCTCCCGCCCCCGCGCGGGCACGCCCACGCGAAGAAAGGCGGCAGCAAGCTACCGCACTCCAAGGCGCTTCGCGCTGTGCAACGCCGGGGTCACCGGGGGATTTTGGCGCTCTCCCCGCGCGTGGCGGACCGGTTGCCCCTCTCCCGTGTCCCGGGACTACGGCGACTCCTCCCCGGACTCCCCGCCGGGCAGCGGAGGGGGATCTTTCATGCGTGCGGTCTTGGGGGTCAGCAGCTTCAGCGGTGACGGCAGCCCTTTGCGCGCCGCGTGGCGCAGCCACGCGTTCATCCCCACAAAGACCAGTGCGACCACGAGCAGGGGGGCGGAAGAGGGGAGGAGGCCGGCTCCGGATCCAGTCCCGGGCTTCGGGGCGGGATTGGTCCAAATAGCGACGATGATGCACCCCGCCACCGCCGCGCAGAAGACCGCATTGACAATGCGCTTGTATTTGGGAGCCGTGAACAACACGACAAGCCCCACCCAGGTCCACAGACCCGTGACGGCTGCCACTATGATTCCCGCAGCCAATCCGCAGGCACCGGCGGTGTCCTCCTCCATGAAAACCCCGGCCACAATCGTCACAGGGTATCTTGTGCCGATGAGCGTCATGGTGCCGATGATTATCCCACACCACAGTCCGACAACGACAACGACAGGCACCAAACACCATCGCAACAGACCGGGCGGAATCTCCGCGCGCAACTCCCGCGCGAGCCAACCATCCTCTTTTCCCGCGTCCGCCGTCCCCGTCTCTTCCATACTTCCCATACCTCCCATGCTTCCCATGTTCTCCCCCCCCTCAGCCCAGCGGGTGTTTCCGTTCCTTCAACGGGAACTCCACGCGGGCACCGGCCACATGCGACGCGAAGACGGCGGAGACCATCTCGAGGGCGGCGCGGCCGTCGTCGAGGCTCACGGCGGGGGCGCGGTATTCGCAAGTGGCGGCGAGGAGGTCGTCCGTCAGGGGGGCGTAGCGGTCGGCGGAGGCGTTGGTGAGGGTGGTGACCGGCGCGCCGGGCAGGAACTCCCATGCCGCGCCGTTCTCCGCGTCCGTCAACCAGAGGGGCCCGCGCAGCACCCGGATGTAGGGAACGTAGGGCTTGCGCTCCATGCGGATGGAGAGGATGCCCCCGGTGCCGTAGAGGTCCAGCCCCCAGCGGTTGCCGCCCTTTGCGGAGTTGCGCAGGCTGGTGAAGGAGCCCGTGACTCCCTTGTCGAAGCCGAAGACCGCCTGAATCGTGTCGCCGACGACGGGTCCGAGGGGCTCCGTCGCCTCGCGGATGTCCGCGCGCACGGCGGGTTTTCCGTTCACCAGCGCCGTGGCCTGGCACCAGCGCGGGTTCCCGGCGAAGCGGCGCATCAGGTCGAACAGGTGGGGCCCCAGCACCACCAGGTCCTCGCCGCCCGAGCGGTGGTCCTCCTTGCCCCGCGCGCGGATTTCCATCAGGTCGCCGATGAGCCCCTCCCCCACAAGCTTCAGGGCGTGCCGCACCTCCGCGACGAGGCCCCAGTTGAACGCGATGGACCACTTCAGGCCCTTCGCCGCCACGGCCGCCGCCATCTCGTCCGCCTCGGCCAGGTCCACGGCCAGGGGCTTTTCCATGAACCCGTGCGCCCCCACGGCCGCCGCCGCCAGCAGATAGTCCCGGTGCCGCACCGGCGAGCGCGGGCACACCGTCACCAGATAGGGCCGCTCCTTCTCCAGCATCTCCACATGGTCCGCATAGGTGCGCGCCGCGCCGCACTCGGCGGCCCGCTTCGCGCGGCCCGCCTCGTCGGGGTCGCTCAGGCCGACGATCTCCACATCGGTCCGCGTTTCCCACGCCCGGTGAAGGTCATGGCCGAAACCGCCGAGTTTCGTGTCGCCGATGACGCAAATCCGGAACTTCTTCGGCGGTGCCTCCGTCCCCAGGGCCAGCCCGCCCGCCAGCATGCCCGCCGCCCCCAGAAACCCGCGCCGGCTCAGTGCCATGGTCTGCTCCTTTCGGTTCCGGGGCGGCGCCCCGCCCCTCTCCGGATTATGCACGCCTCCTTGCTTGTTTACAAACGGAAACAGGAGACCCCATGGAAGAGTTGACCACCCCCGAGGCCGCCGAGGCCTTTCTGGTCCGGCACGGCGACGCGCCCGTGCTGGTGTTCAAGCACAGCACCCGGTGCCCCATTTCCGCCGCCGCCCTCCGGCGCACCGAGGCCTGGCTGGCGGCGAAGGGGGACGATGCCCCGCCCGCCGCGCGGGTCAACGTGGTGGAGTGCCGTGCGGTTTCCAATTATCTGTCCGAACGGCTGGGGGTTTCCCACGCCTCACCACAGGCCTTTCTGTGCCGTTCGGGCCGGCCGTTCTGGCACGCCTCCCACGGGGCGATCACGGGGGAGGCGCTGGACGGGGTGGAAACACGGGGCATCCCGGAGTAATTCATTGACAAACAGTCCTGTAAGGAGCCGAATTCACCTCTTCTCTTCCGGCCCGGCCCAAGCGCCATATGTTGTGGCACTTTTCTCATCCAACCCAAGAGGTGGCAAAGCATAAAGTTCTTGACATCGGTTACCAGTTGTGGTAGAACCTTAATGACTCGGTGAAGGGCGAAATCCCCGGAAACCCGGGGGTGCGCCGTCAGCGGGTATTTAATTGGCTTCATTCATACTTGCATGATTGGTTGGACAACCGGAGAAGACGATGAGCGCATTGATCACCACCTGTTCCTCGGAGACTGTGGTGCTCGCCGACTACTGCGTCCCCCGCAACGAGGCCGAGCGCCTGCACATCGAGGCCCACAAGTACTTCCTGTCCCAGAAACGCGGCTATGACGTGGGCTGGGACGGCGCCGCCGCCGACTGGTTTGAGCGCTACGCCCAGCGGTACCGCGAGTGGCGCCAGCGCCGGATGCTGGAGCGGCAGGCCGAGCAGATCTACAAGCACAAGTTCCTGCGCTCCATGGAGGAGCAGCGCGACCTCGGCATGACCGCCAAGTTTGAGTGGGTCAGCCTGTACGCGGCCTCCTGGCGCGAATGGTACGAGCGCGAGTTCTACGACCACGACGACCTCAACGAGGGCGAAGTGCTCGACCTGGACCGCCTGTAGGAGACGGCGGAAAGTGGTCGGCCCCGGCCGAAGGCCCACTGGGCCGCCCGGTGCCCCGCCATCTCGTGGTTACAATATGACCACCTGATGGTCATATTGTCAGGTTTTCAAGCCGCGCTCAGGCCTCTTCGGCGCGGACGGCAGGGGTGTCCCCCCAGACCTCGCTGCCCGCGACAATGGCCCCCCCGCAGCTCCAGAAAAAGTCCACGGTGCGGGAGTGCCGCATGTCGGGGCGCTTGTAGATGGTGAGGTCCGGCGCGGCCGCGCGGGCCAGCGCCACGGCCGCGTCGTAGGCCGCCCCCGAGAGGGCCAGTTCCGCCGCGTGGCGGGCGCCGCCGCGGCCCACCGGCAGGAAGCGGTACAGGTGCCAGGCGTGCAGCCGTCCGCCGTCTTCCACATGGCGGTTCAGCCGCGCCGCGATCCCGCCGATTTCCCGCACGTTGAGGGCGTTCACCACCGTGGACACCGTCACCTCGCGCCCGGCGGCGCGGAGCTCCTCCAGCCGCCGCAGGATCAGCCGGTGGTGGCTTTCCCCCGCCCGGCCGCCGGACGGCCGCAGCCGGTCGTGCGTCTCCGCCGCCGCGCCGTCCAGGGGGAGCACATAGCGGTCCACGGCGTCGAACCCCGGATAGCCCGGCGGCAGCAGCCGTCCGTTCGTGCCCAGTTGCACCAGGAACCCCCGCGCCTTCGCCGCGCGGGCCGCCGCGCGCCAGTCATGGGGCCATTCCGTGGGTTCCCCGCCGCCGATGACCACTTCTCCAAACCCCCGCTCGTCCAGCAGGTCCAGGGTCCGTTCGAACAACGCGGGGGTCATGCCCTCCAGCGCCGTGCCGGAGACGCAGAAGAGGCAGCGCATGGCGCAGCCGCCGTGCAGGAACACAACGGCTATGCGGCGCTCCGCGCCGGGGACGGGGGGGTATTGCAGCGGGGCTTCGGGCATGTCGCGCGGAAGTATACCACTCATTTCGGGGCGATGCCGTCCATTTCCGCCAGCTCCTCCGGCGTGAACGCCGGGCCGTCCAGCGCGGCCACGCACTCCCGGATTTGTTCAGGTGTGCGCGCGCCGATGAGCGCGCTCGTGACCCGCGGGTCGCGCAGCACCCACGACAGCGCCGCCTGCGCCAGCGACTGCCCGCGCCGTTTGGCGACCGCCGACAGCCGACGCGCCTGGTCCACCCGCGCCGGCGTCACCTGGTCCGGGCGCAGATAGCCGTCGGGGTCCGCCGCCCGCGACACCGGCGGGATCGGCACGGCCGGGTCGAGGTACTTCTCCGACAGGAGCCCCTGCGCGAGGGGCGAGAACACGATGACGCCCGTGCCCTCCGCCGCCGTGTGCTCGAGCAGGTCGTCCTCGATCCACCGGTCGAACAGGTTGTAGCGCGGCTGGTGGATGGTGACGGGGGCCCACCCGCGCTCCCGCATAATGCGCACCGCCTCCAGGAAGCGCGGGCCGCGGTAGTTGCTCACGCCCGCATAGAGCGCCTTGCCCTGGCGCACCGCCTGTTCCAGCGCCGACAGCGTCTCCTCCAGCGGCGTGTCCGGGTCCGGCCGGTGCGAGTAGAAAATGTCCACATAGTCGAGGCCCATGCGCCGCAGCGACTGGTCCAGGCTCGCCAGCAGATACTTCCGGCTGCCCCATTCCCCGTAGGGCCCCGGCCACATGCGGTAGCCCGCCTTCGTCGAGATGATCAGCTCGTCCCGGTGCGCCGCGAAATCCTCCTTCAGGATGCGCCCGAACCGCTCCTCCGCGCCCCCCGGTTCCGGGCCATAATTGTTCGCGAGGTCGAAATGCGTGACCCCCAGGTCAAACGCCGTCCGCAGCATGGCGCGGCACGCGTCATGGTCCGCCCGCGTCCCGAAATTGTGCCACAGCCCCAGCGAAACCGCCGGCAGCAGCAGCCCGCTCCGCCCGCAGCGGCGGTATTTCATGCGTTCATAGCGGTCCTCGGCAAATCCCATGATGCGCGTCTCCTTTGGTTCCGGGGGAACATTGAACCATAACGCGCCGCCCCGGGGAAACACTCCCGCGTGAAACGCGGGGCGCGGAGTAGTGAGTCTGGAGTCTGGAGTCTGGAGTCTGGAGTCTGGAGGAAGAGGGAAGAGGGAAGAGGGAAGAGGGAAGAGTCAGGCGGGGCGGAAGGAGCGGATGAGTCCGTTGAGAACCTTCGACACCTCCTCGGATTGTGCTTCGAGCGCACCGGCGTCTTCAGTCCCAAGATAGCCCAGCCGGCGGGCGAGGCTGACTTGGTACTCCACCTCGCGGGATGAGCCATACGCCATGTGGAGAAAATGAACAAAGTCCGCCTCCGAATTGCGGCCGCATCCCTCCACGATGTTGGAGGCGATGGACACCGCAGCGCGGCGAAGCTGGCTGGTCAGGCCGAACAGTTCCTCCCGGGGAAACGTTTTCGTCGCCTGATACAGCGCGAGCACCAAGGCGTCGGCCAGCTCAAACGCCCGCAGTTTTCGATGATCACGCATGCTCCCAACTCCCACTGTTCAAACGTTCCCAACGGTCCCACGATAAGACGTTAGCACGAAGCGATTTCGTTTGTCACCTACGTCTGCTATCCCTTCACGCGCCCTCTTTTCTTCCTCCAGACTCCAGACTCCAGACTCCAGACGCGAAAGGTCAACACATGTCTCTAGTCCCCCTTCCCATCGCCTCGATCTACACCCGCAACGGCGCGCCCGCGCCGCTGCCCGCGCGCATGGCATGGTGCGCCCCGGACCTCCGCAACGCGCTGCTTGCCCTCGATGCCGAAGTGGCCCGGCGCGGGGGCGCGTTGCGGCTTTCCGACCTGTTCCGTTCGGCGGAGATGCAGGACCGCGCCCACGCCGACTGGAAGTCGGGCCGCAAGCGCGCTTTCAGCCCGCCCGCCGGACAGAGCCTCCACGAGGCGGGCCGCGCCTTTGATCTCGACCTCGCCGCGCTGCGGATGCCGCTCGCGGAGTTCTGGCGGCTGGCCGCGCCCCACGGCGTTGTGCCGGTCATCGAGACTCCCTGCGCCACCTCCCTCGAGGCGTGGCACTTCGAGCGGCCCGGCAGCCACGCGCTGGTCCGGGCGTACTGCGCGACGCCTGACGGCGCGGTCCAGGGCGTTCCCGCGCGCCGGGTGATGGTGGAGAGCGCCCTGCTGGCCGTGGGCCTCCGCGCGCCGCGTCTTGGCGCCCGCCAGCGGGAGGGCCTCGTCCAGACCGCGCTCATCCGGCTGGGCGCGTCCCCCGGCCCGGTGGACGGCATTGTCGGCCGCCGGACCCGCGCCGCCCTCGAAGGTTTCGGCCTGGAGTGGGCCGATCCGGAGGACACGGTGCGGATGCTTGAGCACCTTCTCCGGGCGCGTTTTCCCGAAGAGCACGGCGTCTCCGGGCCGCCGCAGTGAGCGCGGCGCCGTCCGGTATTTCGCACTTCGCACAGGCGTGTGGTATACTGGCCGCCGTCTGCCGCCGCCCGCCGGCAAGCGGACAGACCACGCCCGGACAGGGCGCCGCGAGGCCGCGTCCGGGCCCCCATTCACCAACCGCCGGCATAGGAATACCTGCGATGCCCAAGAAGATCATGGTGGTTCCGGAGAAGGTGCGCCAACACGCCACGCTGAAAATCCGGGAAATCCCCGTTAACGCCTACAAGAGCACCGTCAGCGACGAGATCAAGTCGGGTTCCGACGTCACGCTGGAGACCTGCCTGCGCGTGTACCGCGACATGGCGCTGATCCGCGAGTTCGAGACCATGCTCGACAACATCAAGAAGCTGGGCGCCTACCGGGGCATCGAGTACAGCCACGCGGGCCCGGCGCACCTGAGCATCGGCCAGGAGGGCGCGGCGGTCGGCGAGGCGCTCCACCTCACGGTGGACGACCACGTCTACGGCAGCCACCGCAGCCACGGCGAGTTCATCGCGAAGGGGCTGCGGGCGGTGCAGGATCTGGCGGGCGGCGGGCTGGAGGGGATCATGACGTCCTACTTCGGCGGCGCGACCCTGAAGGTGGTGGAGGCGAACGAGCCCGACTGGACGGGGCTGTCGCTGACCCCGGCGGGGAAGAAGAAGCCCGCGCTGGCGACGGGCGAGTCCGAGGAGCGCGGGGTGGACTTCCTGCTCTACGGGCTGCTGGCCGAGATCTTCGCGCGCGAGACGGGGTTCAACAAGGGCATGGGCGGCTCCATGCACGCCTTCTTCCCGCCCTTCGGCGTGTATCCGGCGAACGCCATCGTGGGCGGCAGCGCGGACATCGCGACGGGCGCGGCGCTCTACAAGCGCATCGCCGGGCTCAAGGGCATCGCCGTGGCCAACATCGGCGACGCGTCCATCGGCTGCGGCCCCGTGTGGGAGGCCCTCGGCTTCGCGTCCATGGCGCAGTTCAAGACCCTGTGGCCCGAGGTCGCCCGCGGCGGACTGCCCATCATCTACAACTTCATGGACAACTTCTACGGCATGGGCGGCCAGCCCATCGGCGAGACGGCCGGCTTCGACCGGCTGGCCCGCGTGGGCGCGGCGCTCAACCCCGAGAACATGCACGCCGAGGTGGTGGACGGGAACAACCCGCTCGCCCTGGCCGACGCCTACCGGCGCAAGCTGGAGGTCATCAAGAAGGGCGACGGCCCCGTGTTCCTCGACGTGCTGTGCTACCGCCAGTCGGGCCACTCGCCGAGCGACCAGTCGGCCTACCGCGAGCGCGACGAGATTGACCTGTGGCGCGCCGTGGACCCGCTCGTGGAGTTCGCGGGCAAGCTGACCGCCGAGGGCCTGGCCACGGAGGACCAGCTCGCCGAAATCCGCGAGTACGCCGCCCGCAAGGTCACCAAGGCCTGCCGCCTCGCCGCGAGCGACGCGGTCAGCCCGCGCATGGTGCTCACGCCGCACGCCGGCGTGTCGCAGCTGCTCTTCTCCAACGTGGAGGAGAAGGAGCTGCCCGGCCTCGCCCGCAAGGAGGACATGCTTTTGCCCGTGGACGAGAACCCCCGCGCGAAGGCCATCGCCAAGAAGTCCCGCAGCGGCATCGCCGACGACGGCTCGGTCCTCAAGGCGACCAAGGCGGTCACCCTCGGCGAGTCCCTCTTCGAGGTGGTGCTGCACCACTTCGCCAACGACTCCCGCGTCATCGCCTACGGCGAGGAAAACCGCGAGTGGGGCGGCGCCTTCGCCGTGTACCAGACCCTCAGCGAGACCGTCCCCTACCACCGGCTCTTCAACTCGCCCATCTCCGAGGCGGCCATCGTCGGCACGGCGGTCGGCGCGGCCATGGAGGGCGCGCGGCCCCTGGTCGAGCTCATGTACTGCGACTTCATGGGGCGCGCGGGCGACGAGGTGTTCAACCAGATGCCCAAGTGGCAGGCCATGTCGGCGGGCATTCTGAAGCTGCCCATCGTGCTGCGCGTGTCCGTGGGCGCGAAATACGGCGCCCAGCACTCCCAGGACTGGACCGCGCTCTGCGCGCACGTGCCGGGCCTCAAGGTCGTCTTCCCGGCCACGCCGTACAGCGCCAAGGGGCTGCTGGCGTCGGCCATGCGCGGCAGCGACCCCGTCGTCTTCTTCGAGAGCCAGCGCCTGTACAACCAGGTGGAGGTGTTCCAGCCCGGCGGCGTGCCCGCCGGGTACTACACCCTGCCGCTCGGCGAGCCCGCCGTGATGAAGGCCGGCACCGACCTGACCATCCTCACCTTCGGCGCCACGCTCTACCGCGCCATGGACGCCGCGAAACGCTTCGAGCAGGAGTTCGGCGTCAGCGTCGAGGTCATTGACGGGCGCACCCTCGTGCCCTTCAACTACGGGCCCGTTGTCGAGTCACTGAAGAAGACCGGCAAGATCATCGTGGCCAGCGACGCCTGCGAGCGCGGCAGCTACCTGCACACCATCGCCGGGCAGCTCAGCCAGATCGCCTTCGACGAGCTGGACGCCCCGGTGTGCGTCGTCGGCGCACACAACTGGATCGTGCCGCCCGCCGAGATGGAGGGGGCCTACTTCCCGCAGGCCTTCAGCTTCCTCGACGCGTACCACCAGCAGATCCGGCCCCTGCCGGGCTACACGCCGAAGATCGCCCGCACCCCCGAAGAGATGATCGCCCTCAACCGCCAGGGCATCTGACCCCGGCGACATGTTCCCGGGCAACACGGTCCCCCGGAGCGCGCATCCGCCGCTCCGGGGGATGTTCTTTTCCCCCGCGGCCCCCATCGTTCCCCGGGGTCGCAGAGCGCGCGGCGCCTTGGAGTGCGGCAGCCTGCCGCCGCCGTTCTTCGCCCGGGCTTGCCCGCGCGGGTTTACCCCGGTATGCCCCCCGCCTCGCAGCCCAGCCGGTAAAAGGCGGCGCAATGGTCGAGGGAGGCGCGGGGGGGCAGGTTGTTGCCCTCCTGGAGAATGAAGCGGCCGCCCTGGAGGATGCCGGACGCGAGGATGCGGCGCGTCTCCTCCAGCAGCGGCGCGGGGTCCGCCTCCACAAACAGCGGCGCGCGGGGGCCGCCGCTGAGCTGCACCTCCGGGCCCATCTCGGCGCGGAACCGCGCGAAGTCCACGGGGAAGCCCGTGTCGAAGTTGGTGACGTTCAGCTCGTCCCTCAGCACGGGGAAGAGGCGCTGGGCGTTGCCGCAGAGGTGGATGCCGCGCCGGCCCGCGGGGCAGAGGGCGTCATAGAGCGCGCGGTGGCGCGGGAGGATGAACTCCCGGTACTGCTCCACGGAGAGCATCTCCACCGAGTCGTCGGCCGTCAGGTAGTCGTCCCACACCGGCGGCAGGCCGAGATACCCGCGCCATGCGCGGATGCGGGCGATGACCGCCTCCGTGACGAAGTCCAGCAGCTCGCCCGCGTAGTCCGGGTCCGTCAGGAGGTCCATGCAGGCCTCCGTCGGCCCGCGCAGGCTGGCGGCGGCCGTGAAGGCCCCGTCGAAGTTGACGAAGGGCGCGTGGGGCATGACCTCCACGGGCCGCCCGAGAAAGGTCCAGCCGGCGCGGCTCCTCCGCTGGAAATGCTCCAGGAAGCGCAGGGCGCGCTCCGCCCACTCCCCGCCGAAGGGGTCCGGAATCCCCCGGTCGAAGAGCGCCCGCTTGGTGTCCTCCCCAAGCAGGGGCGCGGCGTAGGGCACCTGGTCCGCGTGGTACTCCACGGGTGCGCCAAACCACGCGGCGTCGTAGACGTTCTCGAAGTCCACATGAACCCGCCACACCTCCGGCAGTCCCTTCTCGTGGTCGCCGGGGAGCAGGAAGCGGACCCAGTAGTTCCACTCCAGCACCGCCTGCCCCATGAGGTCGGGGTCCGTCATGTAGTCGCGGTAGGAGACTCCCCGCGTGTTGTGGCGCGGGTCCAGCAGGAGCATGCGCGGGTTGGTGTTCAGCCGCACGGGCGCGCGGGGGTTCGTGTTTTTCGCAAAGGCGTCCCACAGCGCGCGGGACCGCTCGTTGTGCGCCGTGAAATCGCGGGCCGGGGGTTCCGGCAGGGCAAACAGGCGGATGCCGTCGTCCATGGAAGCGGGTGTCCTTTCGGCGTGGTCCGGGGAAAAGCCTACCAGAGCGCCCTTCCCCCGCTCCAGCGTCCCTCTGATCGCCGGACAAGCGACGGCCCATGCGTCCGCTCCAGGGCGCGGCAAGCGGCGCCCCTGCATGCCTGCCCCTTGGGTATGCGGACGTAGGGGCGCCGCTTGCCGCGCCCTCTTCTTCCTGAGGGTTCGCATGACGCACCTGATCCCGTCCCCCGCCCTTCCGCCGCTCCAGCGCCCCCCGGGGCTTGAAAAAAGGGCCCCCACAACCTATAGTAGATTGATTGCGGGCCGGGGTGTGTCCGTTCCTCCCGGTCCGCGCGGGCACAGCACAGGAAAGGGCCGCGAGATGGACAGCAAAGAGACGCAGGACCGGGGATGGGGCACGCGCCGGGATTTCATCAAGACGACGGGCGCGCTCACGGCGGGACTGGCGCTGGGCGGCCACACGATGGCGCGGGCCGCCGCGGAGACGCTGGCGGTGAACGGCGGGCCGAAGGCGGTGACGGCGCCGCACACGGACGGCACCACCTGGCCGCGCTACGGCAAGGAGGAGGAGGAGGCCATCCTCAAGATGCTCCACGCGCCGAACTACGACCCCCTGCGCGAGCTGGAGAGCGACTGGAAGGCGTTCCTCGGCGTCCCGTACGCCATGGCGCACTGCAACGGGACGTCGGCCCTCGCGTCCATGTTCTGCGCGCTGAACCTGCCGCCGGGCAGCGAGATCATGGTGCCCAGCTACACCTTTTTCGCCACCATCATGCCCATGCGCTTCTTCGGGCTGGTGCCGGTGTTCGTGGACATCAACCCGCGCACGCTGAACTTCGACCTGGAGGACGCCAAGAAGCGGCTCACGCCGAACACCAAGGCCGTGCTGCCGGTCCACTGGATCGGCCTGCCGGCGGACATGGACGCCATCTGCGAATGGGCGGAGGAGAAGGGGCTCATCGTGCTGGAGGACGCGGCCCACGCCCACGGCGCGAAGTTGAAGGACAAGTACATGGGCACCTGGGGCCGCATGTCCATTTTCAGTTACCAGATGAGCAAGCCCCTGCCGATGATCGAGGGCGGCATGGGCGTGTACCAGTCCAAGGAGGACTACGAGCGGGCGACGGCGCTGGGCAACTACGACCTGCCGGGCGTGGACCCCGACGGCCCCTACTGGAAGTACAAGAGCTCCGGCCTCGGCCTCAAGTTCCGCATGCACCCCTTCTCCGCCGCCCTCGGCCGCTGCCAGCTCAAGGGCCTGGAGGACCGCAACGAGGCGGGGGCGAAACAGGTGCGGCGGCTAAACGACGCCCTGACGCAGCTCCCCGGCCTCTACGAGCAGACCAGCGGCCGCAAGGACATGCGGCGGCTTTACTACGCGTGGAACATGCTGTCCGTGGACGAGAAGGAGGCGGGCGCGTCCCGCGCGGCGCTCGTGAAGGCGCTGGCGGCGGAGGGCGTGAGCGCGTCGGCGCACTACTACACCCTCCAGCACGAGCTGGCGGTCTACCGCGAGCCGGAGTGGTGGCACCACCTCCCCGTGATCCCCGAGTTGCCCGGCAGCACGGCGGCGAACAACACGGGCATCGCCCTGCCGTACTTCACGCGGGAGATGCCGGAGCTGGTGGACCAGTACATCGCGGCCTTCGAGAAGGTCTGGGCGCACCGGAAAGAACTGACCGCCTGAGCGGGAACAACAGGAGAAGCGGGAAGATGGGCAGGATGCGGTTTGTGCTGTGCCTGGCGGCGGTGCTGGCGTGCGGGCTGGCGGCGGCGGCGGACGATGCGGCGCCGAAGTGGCCGCTGGCGGTGCGCCTCATGAGCTACGGGCAATGGCAGGACGACGCCTGGGAGCACCTGAAGTCCATCGGCGTGAGGCATGTCTTCATGCAGGTGCCCGCGCCGGAGGAGGCGGACGCCCTCATGGCGAAGCTGAAGGCCCACGGGCTGGACGTGCCGGTGTTCCGCGGCGAGCTGGACCTGACGAAGGCCGACGGCGCCGCGGCGCTGGAACCGCAGCTCGCGGTTTGCGAAAAGATGGGGGTCAAATACCTCTTCCTCAGCGCGAAGCCCGGCGAGACGCCCCACGAAGAGGTCGTCGCGCGGCTCCGCGCCGCCGGGGACGCCGCGAAGAAGCATGGTGTTACCCTCACGCTGGAGACCCATCCGCCCCTCGGGACGAACGGGGACCTCCAGGGGGAGACCATGAAGGCGGTGGACCACCCGAACGTGCGCGTGAACTTCGACACGGCCAACATCACCTACTACAACAAGGGCACGGACGCGCTGGCGGAGCTGAAGAAGAGCCTCGCGTTCGTGCGGACCGTGGAGTTCAAGGACCACACGGGGGCCTTCGAGACCTGGGACTTCCCCGTGGCGGGGAAGGGCGTGGTGGACTTCCAGGCCGTCACCGCCCTGCTCCGCGAAAGCGGCTACGCGGGCCCCGTGACCATCGAGTTCGAGGGCACGAAAGGCGTGGAGTTGACGCGGGAGCAGACCCTCCAGGCCATCGCCGACTCGGTGGCCTATGTGCGGTCCCTCGGCGGGTTTGACTGACCAACCAACGGAGTTTTTCATGGAGAAGCACGCGGCGGGAATGGCGGGCCCCGACTGGTTCATGGTCCTCGGGTATTTTGTGATCATGCTCGGCATTGGGGTCTGGTTCTACAGCCGCATGAAGGGCGTGAGGCAGTATTTCAGCGGGGGCAACCAGATCCCCTGGTGGCTCAGCGGCGTGTCCTTCTACATGAGCAGCTTCAGCGTGGCCGCCTTCGTCTTCTACCCCTCCCTGTGCTACCGCCACGGCTGGGTCGGCGTCACACTGCTGTGGGTGGCCGTGCCCGCGACGCTCTTCGGCGTGCTCTTCTTCGCCGCGCGGTGGCGCCGGGCGCGCGTGGAGAGCCCGGTGGAGTACCTGGAGACCCGCTACAGCCCCCTGCTCCGCCAGCTCTTCGCGTGGCAGGGCCTGCCCGTCCGCATGATTGACGACGGCATCAAGCTGGTGGCCACGGGCACCTTCATCTCCGTGTGCGCGGGCATGGACAAGACCGTCAGCATCGTCGCCGCCGGGGCGCTCATCCTGGCCTACACCTTCATGGGCGGCCTGTGGGCCGTCGCCGTGACGGACTTCATCCAGTTCGTCGTGCTCACGGCGGCCATCGTCATCATCCTGCCCATGTCGGTGGTGCGGGCGGGGGGGCTGGGCGCCATCTTCGAAAACGCCCCGGAGGGTTTCTTCCGCCTGACCGCGCCGGAGTTCGGGTGGGGCTACATCCTCCCGCTGGTCGCGCTGTACGCCCTCGCCTGGAGCAGCATCAACTGGTCCCTCATCCAGCGCTACTACTGCGTGCCGAAGGAGCGCGACGCCGTCAAGGTGGGCGCGCTGGTCATGGCGCTCTATGTCGTCGGCCCGCCGATGATGTTCTTCCCCGCCATCGCCGCGCGGGGATTCCTGCCCCCCCTGGAGGACGCCAGCCAGGTCTACCCCCTGCTCTGCACGCACCTGCTGCCCCCCGGCATGCTGGGGCTGGCCGTGGCCGCCATGTTCGCCGCCACCATGTCCACCCTCAGCGGCGACTACAACGTGTGCGCGGGCGTGCTCACCACGGACGTCTACCGGCGGCTCCTCCGGCCCGGGGCGGGCCAGCGCGAGCTGGTGTTTGTCGGGCGTGTGGCGACGGCGATCATCGGCGTGGTGGCCCTGGGCGCGGCGCTCCTCATCGCGCGGGGCAGCGGCGAGGGGCTCTTCCGCACCATGGTCACCCTCTTCGGCGTGGCCACCGCGCCCGTGGCCGTGCCCATGCTCCTCGGACTCGTGTCCAAACGCTACACCAACGCCTCCGCCGTCGCCGGGTTCCTGCTCGGCCTGGCCGCCGGCCTCGGCCTCTACGCCGTCTCCAAGATGCCCGCCTTCCAGATGGCGGGGCTCTCGTGGAACCCCGGGACCGAGGACCTCTCCCTCGGGCCCCTGGCGCTCAAGATGGAGATCGTCATGTTTCTCGCCACGGCCCTCGTGACCTGGGTGGTCATGGCCGTGGTGTCCGCGGCGCTTCCCGCGGGACAGGCCGCGATGGAGCGCACGGCGGCGTTCCTGGCGCGCCTCGAGGCACCCATCGGCTCCCTGCCCGAGGACCACCACGGCGAGGGCTCGGCCGAGTCCCCCTTCCGCATCGTGGGGGCCGCCGTGCTGCCTGTCGGGCTGCTGTTGCTGGCCGTCACGCCGTGGCTCGGCGGCGGCCTCGTGCTTTTCCTGAACGTGGCCATCGGCGGGGGGCTTGCCGGAATCGGCGCGGCCCTCGCCTTTGCCCGCGCCCGCTGAACAACAACCTGTGGAGGATGAACCCATGGAATCCGGAAACACCAACGGAAACACGAGCCGCCGCGACTTCTTGAAGACCGCGGGCGCCCTCGGCGCGGGCATCGCCGCGTCGGGCGTGGCGGGCATGCCCCGCACCGCCGCCGCCAAGAGCGAGACCCTCGCGCTGAACGGCGGGCCGAAGGCCGTGACGGCCGCCGGCGCCGCCGCCACCAAGTGGCCCCTCTTCGGGGACGAGGAGACCGGCCTGGTCGCAAAGCTCCTGCAGGCCCCCGACTACGCGCCTGTGGCGGAGTTTGAGGAGGCGTGGAAGGCGCATTTCGGCTGCCCCCACGCCAAGGCCCACTGCAACGGCACCAGCGCGCTCACGTCCATGCTCTTCGCCCTCCAGTACCCCGAGGGCAGCGAGATCATCGTGCCCGACTACAGCACCTGGTTCCCCGTGGTGCCCATGCGCTTCTTCGGCCTCGTGCCCGTGTTCGTGGACGTGGACCCCCGCACCATGAACCTCGACCTGGAGGCCGCGAAGAAGGCCCTCACCCCGAAGACCAAAGCCGTCCTCGCCGTCCACTGGTACGGGCTCCCCTGCGACCTGGACGAGCTGTGCGCCTTCGGCGCGGAGAACGGCATAGACATCCTCGAGGACGCCAGCCACGCCCACGGCGCGAAGGTGAAGGACACCTGGATCGGCAACTGGGGCCGCATCGCCGGGTTCAGCCTCCAGGGCACCAAGCCGCTCCCCTCCATCGAGGGCGGCATCGCCACCTACAAGAACCGGAACGACTACGAGCTCGCCACCACCTACGGCAACTACGACCTGCCCCGCACCTTCCCCGAGGACAGCGAGTACCGCAAGTACCAGGGCACGGCCCTCGGATCCAAACTGCGCATGCACCCCGTGTCCGCCATCCTCGCCCGCGTCCAGCTGCGCGACCTCGACGCGCGCAATGCCGCGGGCGTCGCCCAGATGGCGAAGCTCAACGCGCGGCTGGCCGAGCTGCCGGGCCTCGAGGTGCCGCGCTGCCGGCCCGACGTCTCCCGCGTCTACTACTCCAAGAACCTCCTGTTCATTGACGAGAAGAAGGCGGGCGCGCCGCGCGAGGCGCTGGTGAAGGCGCTGGCCGCCGAGGGCGTGGACATCCTGGTCTACACCTGGACCCTGCTCCACACCTATCCGGTGTTCACCGAGAACAAGTGGTGGCGGCACATGCCCGTCCTGCCGCAGGCCGTCCCAGGCTGCGACCAGGCCAACCGCGAGGCCGTGCAGCTCGCCTACTTCACCTCCGACCAGCCCGAACTCGTCGAGCAGTACGCCGCGGCCTTCGAAAAGGTCTGGGCAAACCGCAAGAGCCTCGCGTAGGGGCCTGTGGCAGAAGGGTGAATATCCCTGGTCCCCCCTTCAGGGGGGTGGCCGCGTCTTCGCGGACGGGGGATGTTCTTAGGGTTGGCGCCATGGCTCCCTTTCCGGAACATCCCCCTGTTCGCTCCCGCGAACCGCCCCCCCCTGAAGGGGGGACCAAGACAGGGCGCGCCCCGGCGCTGCTGTCGGTGCCTCGGCGCAGTCCGGACAATCAGACCTTTTTCGCCTTGTCCCGCGGATCAGGCGGCATAAATCACCTCGCGGGTCCGCAGTATCTCGCGCTTCCGCCACGGGTTCCGGAGGGCCTCCTTTTCGACAAGATCCACGGGGCGGCCGTGCCGCCCCTCCAGCTCCTCCCTCATCGCCACCAGGTCGAACAGGTCCCATGCGGCCGCCGGATCGAAACTCACGAGGAAGTCGAGGTCGCTGTCGGGCCGGAAATCGTCCCGGAGGGCGCTGCCAAACAGGGACAGCTCCCTGATCTTCCACCGGCGGCAAAACGCCTCCAGAAACTCCGGGTCCAGATGAACCTGCGCGTTCATGGCACGGTCTCCTTGCCCCAGCCCACCACCCCCGGGCAATGGCGGGTTATCTTACGAGGTGAGCCTGTGGGCGGCACGGTAGCCTATGCTCCCGCCGGGGAGAAGCAATTCCGGCTACCGCTACACGGCGGGGATTGTTCTGTCCCGCGGAGCCCGGGGCGGGCCTGTCCCTACCTGCGATGGCCTGATTTGAAGAATCCGAGAACAGACCGCACAAACGCGCTCCCCCCCGCTTTTCCGGACCCGGGCGCGGTTTTGAGATGGTCATGTCCGGTGGCGGGGGGGGCTGACTGCAGAAGCTCCTCCAGATTTTGTCGGGCATCCTCGTGGCCCTGATCGGCGGCTTCCCTGTACCAGCGTGCGGCTTCCGCGTGGTCCTCCCGCACGCCAACGCCTGCATGGTACATCACCCCAAGATTGTACTGGGCCTTCTTGTCGCCCTGTTCAGCCGCCATCCCAAACCAGCGCACAGCCTCGGCGTTGTCCTGCTTCATGCCCGCGCCCTGTGTGTACATCACCCCCAGATCATTCTGCGCTCTCGCAAGGCCCTGTTCCGCCGCCTTCTTGGTCCAACGTGCGGCCTCGGCTTGGTCCCGCGTCACACCCTCGCCCCGCGCGTACATCGACCCCAGAAGATGCTGGGCTTCCGCATGGCCCTGCTCTGCCGCCTTTTCGTACCAGCGAGCGGCCTCGGGATCGTCTTCTTCCACGCCGAAACCACCATGGTAGACCATGCCGAGATTGTACTGGGCCGTCATATCCCCCTGATCAGCCGCCTTTCTGTACCAACGCACGGCTTCCACATCGTCCTGCCCGACACCCAGACCCTGTAAATACATCGTCCCCAGGGAATTCTGCGCCCCTGCGACCCCCTGTTCCGCCGCTGCCCTAAACCAACGCGCGGCCTGGATGTCATCCCGTTTCACGCCCTGGCCCCGGGCATACATCAGTCCCAGCTGGAGCTGCGCCGTCGCATGGCCCTGCTGGGCCGCCTTCGTATGCCACCGCATGGCGTCGGCGTTGCTCCGTTTCACGCCAAGGCCAAATTCATACGCAAGCCCCAGCACAAACTGCGCCTCCGCATTGCCCTGATCGGCGGCCATCTTGTGCCAGCGTGCGGCGTCGATGTAGTTCAGGTCCTTGTCGGCACCATCGTCATGCACGTTGTCCGGGCCACACTGGGCTTGTGCAGTTCCCTGCCGCGCCGCCTGTCTGAACCAACCGGCGGTCTCCTGCTCGTCTCCAGCGCCCCGTGCACCTGAAACCTGCAGGATTTCGGATACATCCTGTACGGGGACAATCCCCTTGCCCATCGCTGTTTGGATCCAGCCTGCGGCGCCGTCGAAGTCGTCACAGCTGCCGCCGTATGCCAGACCCATGAGATGCTGGGCCTCCGGATCGCCCGCTTCCGCCTTGGTTCGCACTGCCTGAACGACCTCTTCAAAGCGCATCATGCCGTTCCCTCCCTTCTTTGAGCTTCCGGAACGCGCGTGTCGGGCAACGGAGACCACTCCAAAGAAGGCGATCAATACGGAAATGCCCGCCCGCAACGTTAAGACGTGATTATAGTCATTCCCATATTCTGCAACAAATTCGCGCCTTCCCGAATCGTTGTAGAACGTTGGGGGACAAGCCGGGCGCTCGCGGACATGAGAACGCGCCAGCAGCTGGGATCATCTGCAAACGGAATTGGCGCAGACAAAAGCAACACGGTGGTCGGCTTCGCGCGGAGTTTGAGATTCCGGCTGCAGTTTAGATGCCTGTTAGTCCACCGATTCAAGGCAAGCGTCTCCAAAAGGGGTTGAATGTGCGTTCCCGGCATGCCTTTCCGTGCTCCTGTTCACATTCAACCCCTTTTGGGGTTGTGCTCTTCTGAGCCCGTGAACCGGAGGTTCCCTTCGGTCACCTCCGGCTATTCATATTCTTCCCCTTCGGGGAATCATGAATTGAACAGGGGTTGCAGGTCATTCCACAAGGCCCCGGCTTCGGGGCGCGGCAGCAAAAAGAAACGGGGCGCGCGGATGGTCTCCGCGCGCCCCGGTGTTTTCCCCGGGCGGGGGCTACAGGACGCCGAGCTCCTCGAGGTCTTTCTGGAGCTTCTTCTTCTCGGCGGCGGTGAGCTCGCGCATGGGCGGGCGGACGTAGCCGGCGTCGAAGCCGCGCATGCGGGACCCCTCCTTGAAGGTGGCCGTCTTGCGGCCGTACTCAAAGATGCGGGAGGCGCGCTCGAGGCGGATCTGCTCCTGCCACGCCTTCTTCATGTCGCCCTTCTTCAGATGGTTGTAGACGGCGGCGTAGATGTCGCAGACCACGTTGGACAGGCCGGAGACGACGGCGGGGCATCCCGCGAGGATCGCCTGGTAGCCGTACTCGTCCACGCCGTTGATGACCATGAAGTCCTTGGGCGCGCGCGCCAGGAGCTGGGTGATGTAGCCCATGCTGCCGCCGCTGTCCTTGATGCCGACGATGTTCTCGACCGTCTCGGCCATGCGGACGACGAAGTCCACGCTGAGCAGGTTCCGCGCGCAGGAGGGGATGTTGTACATCAGGATCGGGAAGCCGTCCACGGCCTTCGCGACGGTGGTGTAGAACTTGGCGAGGGACGCGTCGTCGTAGGCGTAGTAGCCCGGGGCGACGATGGCCGCGCCGTCCGCGCCGATGTCGCGGGCGTGGCGGGTCAGCTCGACGGTGGTCGCCGTGTCGAGGCAGCCGGTGTGCACGATGACCTTGGCCTTCCTGCCGATGGTGGCGACCACCTCCTCGGCGATCTCGCGGCGCTCGTCGGGGGAGAGGAGCATGCCCTCGCCCGTGGTGCCGCAGGGGAACAGCCCCTTCGCGCCCAGGGCCACCATGCGCTCGGCGAACGGGCCGACCTTGTCGTAGTCCACGTACTCGCCGTCCTTCGTGAACGGGGTGATCATGGCGGAAATGACGCCTTCGAGTTTCAAACGGGCCATGGGGGTGCCTCCTGTCCGGGGTAACCGGTGTCTCCGGGTGTTGCGCGCCGCACATGCGCGCCCGTACCATAGTGGATGGGGCGTTGCGGAATGCGGCACCCCGGCCTTTCGGAGTATATCCCCCCCGAATTGGCCGAGTCAATGCCGGGGATTTTTCGTGATACCCATGTCACACAACCGCCCTTTCCGCGCCCTGCGCCGCGCGGCGCTGGCGCTCCTGTGCGCCGCACCGCCCCTGTGGGCGGGCATGCCCATCTCCCAGCCCCGGTCCGCCCCGCAGGAGACGGCCGCCGGACCGCCCCCGGCGGTGGAGGCCCCCTGGGGGCTGCCGCTGGACGGCGGCCCCGTGCGCCTGCTGGCCGTCGCGCCGCGCGAGACGACGGGTGATGTGGCGGCGCTGGCCGCGCGGCTGGAGATCAGCGCGGAGACGGTGGCGGTGTGGGACGCGCGGCATCTGGGCTGCGACCCCGTGGCCCCCGGCGGCGCGCCGCCCGGCACCTCGGCGGAGGAGACGGCCGCCCGCCTGCGTGAGGCGGTCCGCCGCCCTTGGGACGTGGCGGTCCTGGGCAACCTCGACACGGCGATCCTCCCGGAGGACGTGCTGCAGGACCTGTTCGACCGCGTCGCGGAGGGGGCCGGACTGGTGGCCGCGCAGCTGCGCGACGCGCCGGACAGCGCGTTCAACGTTTTGGTGTCCGCGCTGGACCCGCAGCCCCTGTCCTTCCCGGTCCGCCACGGCGTGGAGGACACGGGGCTGGCGCACTGGGGCGACGGGATGGAAATCGAGCGGGTCTTCGCGCACGGCGCGGGGCGCGTTGTCGTGGTGGAGTATTCCGGCGACCCGGCGGCGGGGCATTTCCTGGTGCACGGTCCCGCCGACCCGCTGGACCTGGACCCCGTGCTGCTGGACAACCTGTGGTCCCACGCGGCGCGGGTGGTGTGGACGGCGGCGGGGCGCGGGGGCGGGCTGCGCATCGCGGCGCTGGAGGACGCCGCCCCGGCGGGCCCCGCGCCGGAGGAGATTCCCCCCGACTTCACGCCGGAGTATGTGCAGTCCATGCGCGACTCCATGGCGCCCACGCCGGTGCGCCCCTTCCGCGTCGTGTTTGAGGGGGCCTCCGAAGGCGGGGAGACGGTGGAGGTGCGCCTGCGCCGTCCCGGCAGCCCCGCGCAGATCATTCACAACGACCCGGCGCCGTTGCCCGAAGAGGCGTCCGACTGGGTCTTTGACATGGTCATGGGGCCGGGGCTCTATTACCTCGACGCGCGCGTGCTGCGCGATGGGAAAGTGGTGGACTGGTTCACCCGGAAGTTCGAGATCGAGGGCTGGCCGTCCTTTTCCGACCTGCGCTTCGACAAGACGGGCCTCCAGCCCAACGACACGCTGAACATCGCCCTCCGCGTGCGGCCCGTCCTCGGCGGCGACCGCGCCTGCACGGTCCACGCGCGGGCGACGGACCCGTGGGAGCGCGTGCTCGCCGAAGCGTCGCGCCAGGTGTCCAACGACGGCGGCGAGGTGGGGCTGGCGCTGCACTTTGTGGACGCCGCCACGCCGGTGGTGAAGATTGAGGTGTGCGCCGTGGAGGGGGAGGGGGGCCAGGTCTCGGGCTGGGAGCTGCTCCGCGCGCCGCGCGCCTACCGCTATGTCTCCGTGAACACGCCGCGCCCCCCCCTGCGGCCCGAGGCCGTGGTCCTCGGCCCCGCGCCCGCGGAGCCCGCGCAGGAGGCGGCCTACCGCGCCCTCGCAGCGGCGGGCGTGGACGCCCTGCACGCCCCCGGCGGCGAGGCTGCGCTGGTCCGGACAGGGCTGGCGGGGATGGATTTCCTCCCGGAGCTGGCCTCCCTCGCGCCGGAACCCGGCGGCGGGCTGGCCCGGCGGCCCTGCCTGCACGATGAAGAAGGTCTCGCCGCGCTCCGCACGCGGGTGGCCGAGGGCGCCGCGCTCCACTGGGCGGGCACCTCGGGGCGCTTCTCCCTGGGCGGCGCGAACTGCCTGACCACCACGGAGGAGAATGTCTGCCAGAGCCCCGAAACCCTGGACGCGTTCCACCGGTGGCTGGCCGGGGAGTACGGGTCGCTGGAGGCCGCCCGCGCCGCGTGGGGGAACGACGCCGCAGAGGGAGCGGCCTTCACGCCGATGAACGAGGACCAGGCCCGGACCGCGGGCCGCGCCGCGCCCTGGATGGATTTCCGGCGCTTTATGGACCAGGTTTTCGCGCAGACCCACCGCACGGCGGCCGAGGAGGTGCGGAAGCTCGGGCGCAACAAGGAAACCGGCGCCGTCGCGCCGCCGGAACGCAACGCCGTGCAGGGCGGCTGGATCCCCGGGCTGTCCGACGCCGTGGATTTCCTCGTGGCGGAGTACGACCCCCTGTCCCTGGAAAAGCTCCGGTCCTTCCGCAAGCCGGGCGCGGCCACGGGGGTCCTCTTCCCCGACGCCGCCGCCCTCGGCGACGAAACGCGCGCGGAATGGCTCGCGTGGCATGTCCTGCTCCGGCAGGTGCCCGGGCTCTGGCTGGGCACCCCCTTCGGCGACGCGGACCACGCCCGCCCCGACGCGCTGCTGTCGCCCGACCGCGCGCCCGCGCCCGCCGTGGCGGCGCTGCTGCGCGGGAAGAACGCCCTGCGCGACGGTCCCGGCATGCTGCTACTCGCGGCGGAGCCGGAACCGCCCGCGGTGCTCGTGCTCACCAGCCACGCGTCGCGCTATCACACCGGCGTCTTCAACGGGGCGGGGTCGTCGCTGGACGCGGAGCGGGCCTGGGCCGAAGCCCTGGACCGGCTGCATGTCCCCTGGGCCTTTGTGGACGGGGCGCGGCTCGCGCGGCTGGAGGAGCCCTCCGTGCGCGCGCTGGTCCTGCCGCTGTGCCGGGCCCTGACCCCCGCCGAGACGGATGCGGCGGCGCGCTTCGCCGGACGCGGCGGCCTGCTCCTCGCGGACCTGCTGCCCGGCGTCGCCGACGGCCACGGCGTGCCCGCCGACCCGTCCCCGCTGGCGGCGCTCTTCGGCGTGGAGCGGCGCGCCAACGCCCGGATGGAACCGGGCACCGCCCCCGGCGGCGGCGTGACCGTCGAGGCCGGGCTAACTGCGGCCGGGGCCGAACCCCGCGCGCAGTCGGGCGAGACCCCGCTGTGGCTCGTGGCGCGGCGCGACGAGAAACCGGTGGCCCTGCTGCTGAACCACGTCCCGCGCACGGTGTCGGAGACGGCGGAGGCAGGGCTTCTGCCCGAAGAGGAATTGCTGCGCGGCTTCCTCACCGAGGCGGGGGTGCTGCCGGCCGAGGACCCGCTGGCGGACTTCGACGGCGAGGTGCGGCACTACCGCTTCGGCGACACCCGGCTCACCGCCCTGCTGGCGCGGCCCGGCGGCGATACCCAAAAGGTCCGGCCCGGGTTCGGCAAGGACGAGGCCGTGTTCGACGTGCTCGCGGGCGAGCGCGTGTCCAAGCCCCACCGCCACACCGTGCGGCTCGCGCCCGGCGGCGCGGCGCTCTTCGCCAGCACTGCCGCCGCCGAACCGAAAGTGACGCTCAACGCGCCCTCCCTCGTGAACGCCGGGGGACGGCTCACGGTGCGCGCCGCCGTCACCTGCAAAGGCGGCGCGGCGGGCCGCCGCCTCCTGCGTGTCGAGATCCTCCCCGGCGGCGTCGCCCACCCGTGGAACGTCCGTTACGTGGACTGCCCCGCCGGCGCCGGCGAGGCCCACTTCGCCCTCGCCCGCAGCGACGGCCCCGCCAAGGGCCTGATCCGCGTCCGCGACCTCCTCACCGGCGCCACCGCGGAAACCACCACCGAAATCGGCCAGGCCCCAACACCATAACGACCACGGGCCGCAGCCCTCTGGGACCGCCGGGCTTCCCCCTGGCCTCTTCCTCCGGAGTTCCTTCCCCTCCGCGGCGTTGCCTGCGGATCCGTTTCGTGCGGTGCTATACTGGGCGCGGGTGGACGCCCGCCAACGGGCACCGCTGGTTTCCACGCCGGACAGCAATCGCCCTGGTGGCAAGGGGAAGAACGCATGAAAGTGGCGTATGATGCGACCTTGGATGATGTGGTGGACTCCGCCATTCGTATCAGGGAGCGGTCAAAGGCGCACCAGTCTTTCATTAGGCTTCTCTTCCTGTTCGGCCTGTTCTTCACTGCAATATTCGGGTTCACGGTACCTATTATCGGCGGTGGGGCTTTGTGGGGCCGCTTGGCCGCAGGGGGCTTCTGCGCCCTGCTCTTCACTGCGCTTTACCTTCTTTCGGGGTATCTCCTACGTCCTTTGGAAAAGAAGATGCTCCGAAGATTTTTTCGGGAACAGCTTGACACCGAAGGGCCCATAAGATTCGAGGTCGAAATACGGGAATCGGAGATACTATTCTGGCAGCTTGGGGTTCAATCCGTGATCGCTTGGAAGCGCGTCAACGCTGTAAACGAGCAGGGGAATGCGATAGAGCTCTGGACGCCGGGCACCCTTCTGGTCATCCGGGACAGGGCCTTTGGGTCTGCCGAGGCGCGGAGTGAGTTTCTCGATCTATGCAAGAGGTGTTTTGCCCTTTCGCGGGGCGCTTAGCGCCGTCTGGAATGGACCATGGCCACCCCTGCATGCGCGAGTTCCGCTTCCCCGCAGGGGAAGAACGTCCCTATCCGGAGGTGAACGAAGGAAACCTCCGGACACTTTTTTCCTCCGCGGCCTCTGCGGCTCTGCGATGAGTCCTCCCTCCGGATTACCGGCATATGCGCGGTGCCGGAAGAAGACCCAACGCGGAGAGCGCGGAGTACGCAAAGGACGCTGAGCCGCGTTTACTCCGCGGCGGCATTCCTTCGGACGAGTTTGGCGCGGCCGTTGAGGATGTCCTCGACGAGGCCGGAGACGGCGTCGGTGAAGGTGAAGTCGCAGGGCTGGGGCGGGCGGGCGGCGGCGGTGTCTTTCAGCA
>JAAYBR010000013.1 GCA_012730045.1 Candidatus Hydrogenedentota bacterium
CGCCCCGGCGCCCGCGCCCGCGCCCGCCCCGGCGGAGGCCGCGCCCGCGCCCGCCCCGGCGGAGGCCCCACCAGCCCCCCCGCCCCCGCCTCCGCTGACCGACATCCGGCAGGTGCAGGTGAAGGTCTGGATCAGCGAGGCCAACGAACGGGGCATTCGGGACATTGGCGCCAACCTCAACTTCAAACGCTTTGTCCGCGGCGTCGAGAAGAACGGCTCCGTCGCGGAGGCCCGCACCAACCTGCTGCCCCTGGACCAGTTTGGCACGCTCAACCTGCCGTTTCCGGACCAAAGCCTCTTTCCGCCTCCCCTGCGGTCCGACTTGGACAACAATCTGGCCAACGGGCTCCAGGACCGGCAGGGGGCCGGGCTGTCGTTCAGCATCATTGACACCCCCTACGGCACCATAGACGGCGCCATCCGCGCCCTGGAGCGCCAGTCGGACGCGGACCTTATCTCCCGCCCGGAACTCCTGGTGGCCAACGGCCAGCCCGCCCTCATCAAGGCGGGCGGACAGGTTCCGTTCCAGGACGCGAAAATCACGCCCCCTTACGCGCCGCAGCTTCAGGTGCAGTGGCGCGACGTCGGTGTGAACCTTAACTTCACCCCGGCCATCATGCCGGACAACATGGTGCAGCTCACCCTGACCACCCTCGAAGTCTCGGACGTCAACCGGATCGAAAACTTCCGCGGCGTGGACCTGCCCGTGTTCTCCACGAGGTCGCAGACCGGCGTCGTCTATGTGCCCGACAGCACAACCCTGGTGATCGGCGGCCTGACCAGCCGGGTGCTCCGCAGCACGGAGCGCCGCGTGCCCGTGCTCGGCAAGATTCCCCTGCTGGGGATCCCCTTCCGCAGCCGCAAGGCGGACTCCGAAAACCGCAACCTGCTCATCTTCGTGTCCCCCACCGTGGTGGACCTGCGGGCGCCCACGCCCCGCGCCGAGAGCGCGCTTGAGTTCTGGCGGGAGCGGGGCACCGAGTGGCTCAACACGCCCAGGATTGAAAGCGAGCGGGATGCGATGCAGGTTGGTCTCTAGGCCGGGCCGCGCCCGGCAGGGCACGGAATAATGCCGGGAATCATGGAGGATGTCCGCTTCCTGTCCGAGACCCTTCCCGGCCGGGAAAGCCAGTCGGAGGAGGAGGAGCGCGCCGCCGACTACATCCACGGGCGGCTCTCCTCGGTCACGCCGGATACGGAAATCGAGCCCTTCTCCTGCGTGGACAACTGGGAGCTGGTGGTCGCCTCGTATCTCGCCGAATTCCTGCTGGTGGCCCTGGCCGCCGTGTGGTGGCCCCTGCCTGCCGCGCTCTACGGCGGCGCGGTGGCCTTCTCCTTTCTCGCCGAGTGGTCCGGCCGTCCGGTGTTTTCCCGCCTGCTGCCCGCCTACGAGTCCGCCAATGTGGTCGCGCGCATGGAGGCGCTGCGGCCCCGGCGTGTCTTCCTGCTCACCGCGCGCTATGACAGCGGCCCGGCCACGCTGCTGACCGCGCCCGGCGCCGCCGCGGCGCAGCGCGCCCTGCACCGCCTCCTGCTTCTTGCCATGACCGTGGTCATCGCCACCTGCGTGGTGGAGGGCGCGGCGGTTCTCGGCGGCGCCGAGAATCCGGCCATGCCCTGGTTTCGGTGGGCCGCCGCCGCCGCGCTCGGCATCGGCGCCGTCCTGTACTTCATCGCCGCCGCCTGGGGAGGCGACGCGCCGGGGGCCAACGGCAACGCGTCCGGCGTCGCCGCGCTGATCCGCGCGGCCGAACTGCTGCGCGAGTCCCCCCTGGACGACTCGGATGTCTGGCTGGCGGCGACCGGCGCGCACGGCCGGGGCCGCGCGGGAATCCGCGTCCTCCTTGGAGGCGCCGGGGTGGAAAAGCCGCTCACCCATGTCATCAATCTGGAAAGCGTCGGGCGGGGCACCCTCCGCCACACCGTTGCCGAGGGGATGCCCGTGGCCATGAACTGCGGCGCCCTCCTGCGGGCCGCCGCAGCCAAAGCCGACGAAACCCTTCCGGTGCCCCCGGTGCGCCTCACCAGCGTCGCGACCGACGCCCACACCTCCCTGGCGGGCGGGTGGAACGCCCTCAGCATTGTCGGGCTGGACGCGGACGGCGTGCCCTGCGGCTGGCAGTGGACCGAAGACACGGCGGACCTGGTCGAGGCGGACCAGATCGAGCGGGCCGCCGTGTTTGCCGTCGCCGTCATGCGCGAGCTGGAGCGGCTGGACCACGACTGACCCTTCTGGGCGGCCGGGTTTCCGCGGGCAGGTTGGGGCGCCGCGGGGGCTTCGGGTATACTTTCCGTGCCCAGGCGTGTTTGGGCGCACACTTCCACAGGAGAACGCCGCCATGCAGATCAACCCCGAGATTTTCCGAGAGTACGACATCCGCGGCATCGCGGGAAAAGACCTGGACGAGTCCTCGATGGAGACCATCGGAAAGGCATACGTCGCCTACATGCGCGGCAAACGGAAGCACAACTGCGTCGTGCTGGGGCGCGACGGGCGCCTCACCGGGAAGGCCTACGCCAACGCGCTCATTGACGGCGTCACCTCCTGCGGGATGAACGTCATTGACATCGGCATGGTGCCCACCCCCGTGCTCTATTACGCCATGCAGGTGCTCGACGTGGACGGCGGCCTCATGCTCACTGCGAGCCACAACCCGAAGGAATACAACGGGCTCAAGGTCGGCGTCGGCAAGACCACCATCTACGGCGGGGAAATCCAGAAGCTCGGCCGCATCGCCGCCGCGGGGAAGTTCCCCAAGGCCCCGGCGAAGCCCGTCACCATCACCCGCCTGGACATGAAGCCCGCCTACCTCCGCCGCGTCCGCCAGATCATTAAACTCGCGCGGCCCCTCAAGGTGGTGGTGGACGCCGCCAACGGCGTCGGCGGCCTGACCGCCATCGGCCTGTACCGCTCCCTCGGCTGCGAGGTCATCCCGCTGTTCTGCGAGGTGGACGGCAATTTCCCGAACCACCACGCCGACCCCACCAAGAAGGCCAACCTGACCGACATCATCAAGGCGGTCAAGAAGCACAAGGCGGACGTCGGCATCGCGTTCGACGGCGATGTGGACCGCCTCGGTGGCTGCGACGAGAAGGGCAACATGCTGCCCGGCGACCGCCTGCTCGCGCTTTTCGCCCGCAGCATCCTCGCGGAGAAGCCGGGCGCGACGATCCTCGGCGAGGTCAAGTGCTCGCGCGGCCTCTACGAGGACATCCGGAAGCACGGCGGCAACGCCGTCATGTGGCGCACGGGCCACTCCCACATCAAGGCGGCCATGAAGACGCTGCACGCCGAACTGGCCGGCGAGATGAGCGGCCACATCTTCTTCAAGCACCGCTGGTACGGGTTCGACGACGCCGTCTACGCGGGCGCGCGCCTGCTGGAGATCGTCGCCGCGGGAAAACAGCCCCTGAGCGCGCACCTCGCCACCATTCCCGAGCGTCCCGGCACCCCGGAGATGGAGGTCACCTGCGCGGACGCCAAGAAATTCGAGGTGGTCCGCCGCGCCACGGAGTATTTCCAGAAGGAGCTGAAGCTCGACGTGGTCACCATAGACGGCGCGCGCATCGAGTTCCCCGACGGCTGGGGCCTTCTGCGCGCCTCCAACACGGCGCCCAAACTGGTCATGCGCGTGGAGGCCGACACACCGAAACGCGTGAAGGCCATTGAGAAGCTCATCATGGACAAACTGAACGAGCTGCTTGCCTGAGCGCGGCGCGCCTTCCCAGGACAACAGAACCGCCCCTTCCGGATGCCGGAAGGGGCGGTTGTTCTTGCCGTCGTTCAGTTCACTGGGGCAGCAGGGCCAGCCCGCCGTAGCCCAGCGGCGCGTAGACCCCCTCCGCGCTGAAACGCAGCGCGAGGGGGTAGCCGCCGAGGGCGGTCGCCTCCCCCAGTACGGGTCCGGCGTCCCCGAGGTCCACCCGGGCGAGGACCGCGCCGCACACGGAGAGATAGGCCCGCGTCCCGCGCACCCCCGTCAACTGCGCGGATCCGTCGGTCAGCCCCACACTTCCCCCGTCGGCCAGCGCGCCGTCCGCACCGACACGCGCCGCGCCGATGCCGGTCGTTTCGTCCCACGTGAGGAAGAACGCCGCGGAATCCCCGGCCGCCAGTTCACCCGCCGAGTCAGGAAGCTCCAGGCGCGACAGGTGCGTCACCGCGCCGTCCCCCCCGTCCCAGGCGAGGGTGTTCAGGATGCGTCTCCACGACCAGCCCTCACCGTACTGGGTGTCCTCAAACACCCAGGCCCCGGAGGCCGCGTCGTGGAACAGGAAGGTCCCCGGCACGTTCGCCGCGGGCCCCAGGGTCAGCGTGTCCGGCATCAGGCTGCGCAGGTAATAGGCGCACTGCGGGCGGCCGCCCCGGTCGTCGGGCGCGGCGTAGCACGATGTGATCCAGAAAGCCCCCGCATCCCCCGCCACGGCGCGGACATCCTCCGCGCCCAGCAGGGGGGTGCCCGCCACGACCCCTGTTTCCGTGTCCAGCACCGCAAGGGCGGGCAGTGAGACGGGCGAGTCGCCCGGCCCCATGGTCTGCGTGGGGTATCCCACCAGTCCCAGCCACTTCCCTGTCATGACCGCCGCGTCTCCGCCGCCATACCCCCCCCAATACCCGTAAACGCGCTTCTCAGCGCCCGCCGCCCCCGGTTCGGACGCGGCCCCCTCCGGCATGCCAACGTCATACAGGGGCATGGGGTATCCCCGCCCGCCGCCCCACCAGGGGTTCAGTTCCACCCGCTGCTTCCACACCACCCCCGGCAGCGCGGCGTCCGGCGGGCAGGCCACGCGGAAGACCTCATAGAAGCCCTGCCCCCCCGTGTCCTCCCAGTCGTATCCCGTGGCCGTGACGATCATGCCGTCGGCCACAGGGAAGGTCTCCAGAAGGCTGTTCCGCGTCAGTTCCAACGCCTCGGAGGCCGCAACCCCGTTAACGTTCAACCGCACCGAGACCGCGCCGTCGGAGTATGACTGGAGCACTTCGAGTCCGCGGCCGGGGGAGAGGGGCTGATAGTCCGCCACATACTCCGCCAAGGGGATCCGCGCGCTGACGGCCGGGGAGGACAGGTCGCCCGTGATGGCCGCCAGCTCCTCGCTGGTCACGCCGTAGTAGCCGCCGCCGTAGTCAAAGGACCGCAGGACGCCCCCCCGGAGGTCCACATGCCCCAGCAGGCCGAGGCTGTCCGGGGTCCAGGCCACAAACTGAAGGCGGTCGTAGCCGCCGTTGTCATTCCATCCGCTGAAGGGGACGATCAGCAGGTTGTCGAGCACCGTGAAGGCCTTCACGTCGCCGTAGGCGCTGGACCAGGACCAGTCGTCCCCGAAGGTTTCCCGCTGGACCAGAAACGGCGCCGCAGGATCGGCGACGTTGAACAGGCTCACGCACACGCGGTTGTGGCCGTCCGTGTCGTCCACCCCCAGGGCGACCAGCCGGTCGCCGCGCGGCTCGATATGGGTGGACCAGCCCGGCACCTCCAGCGTTCCCGTGACCGCCGGGGCGGCGGGGTCGGAAAGGTCCAGCACAAACAGCGGGTCTTTGGTCAGATAGGTGACCACATAGGCGCGGGGCCCCTCAAACCGGGTCGCGTAGGCCGTTTCCCCCACAGCGGCGGAAAGAGTGGTCTGCCCCAGCACGGCCGGGGCGTCGGGGTTCGCGAGGTCCACCGTGGTCACATAGGTCTGCCGGTCCGGCCACCAGGAGTTGGAGACCACCCGGAGCACGCCGTTCCACGGGTCCATTTTGAACCGGTCCGCGAGATAGCCCGGCACCGAGCAGGTCCCCCGCACGGCCATTCGGCCGCCGGGATCGCTGATGTCCACGTACTGGATGGTCGTGGTCTGGGTGTCGCCCCAGACCTGCGACGCCACAAACAGCGCGTCCGCCGAGGCCTGGATCAGGTTTCCGTACCCCTCAAAACGCACCGTTTCCACGGGCCGGAGGTCCGCCGGGTTGGAAATGTCCACGCTGGTCACCCAGGAGGAGCTGGTCTGCTCCTTCACGGCCTCCGTGGAAACCACGCCGCCATCCTCCCAGGAATAGGAGAACTCGGCGCACACGGCGTACAGGGCGTTCCCGACCAGGCGGCTGTCAATGAAATCCCCGGGCAGGGACACGGACCCGAGCACCTGCGGGGCGGCGGGGTCGGCCACGTCCACCGCGACAATGCGGGAACCCATGGCGCAGTGGAGCAGCCCGTCGTCCCCCCGGGTGACATCCACGGCGTATCCCGTGAGTATCCAGACGCGCCCGCCCTCAAGGTACAGATCGCGGGGATACCCGGAAACGGGGACCGTGGACAGGACCTGGAACGTGTCCAAGTCCACCACGGCAAGGCCCCGGTACTGGTTCAGGATGTAGAGCAGGCCGCCGTCCCGCCGGATGACATCGGGCTCCACCACCCCGCGCGGCGTCTCGTTTTCCACATCGCCGCCGCCGACCAGCGTGTCCGTTTCCGCGTACCGCGCGCTCCAGCCGGACCCCGCCGAAAAGAAGGACGGTGATTCCGGATTGACGGGCGGGGGAACGGTGGGATCGTCCGGGTTTGCGGGTTTTTTGAACCAGGCAGGGCATCCCGCCAGACATGCCAGCACCAACACCAAAACCAACGCGACAGCTGTCTTGCGCATGGCCTTCTCTCCCGAACGGGTCGGTGTTACGCGATTGATGGACACAGTCCACCGCCGTTATTATACACCCGGGTCCGGAAACTGTTACCGCGTTTCCGCCCTGGATTCCGGCGGGCCGCGGGTCCGCAGAACTGGGAGACATGCCATGAAGACGTCCGGAACCGCCCTCGTCACCGGCGCCAGCCGGGGCATCGGCCGGGGTATCGCCCTGGCCCTGGCCGCCAAAGGCTTCAATATCGCCGGGGTGGCCACCCGGCATGTCCCCGGCGACCCGGAGGACAACCTGGAGACGCTGCGGCGCACGGTCGAGGCCCTGGGGCGGGAATGCCTGCCCGTGGCCGGGGACCTCTCCGACCTGTCCGCCCATCAGGCAATGGTGGACGCGGTGGTGGGGCGCTTCGGTGCGGTGGACGTCCTGGTGAGCAACGCTGGGGTCGCGCCGCTGGTCCGGGCGGACCTGCTGGAATGTTCCCCGGAGAGTTACGACCGCGTCATGGGGATCAACCTGCGCGGCCCCTTCTTTTTCAGCCAGACCGTGGCGAAACGCATGATCGCCCAGGTGGAGGCGGGTCTGGCCCCACCCCGCATGGTCTTCATCACCAGCATCTCCAGCCGGGCGGCCAGCGCGAACCGTCCGGAATACTGCGTCAGCAAGGCCGGCCTCAGCATGACCGCCAAGTGCTTCGCCGTCCGCCTCGCCCCCTACGGCATCCCCGTCTTCGACGTGCAGCCCGGCGTGATCGCCACGGACATGACGGCGGGGGTCACGGAGAAGTATGACCGCCTCATTGGGGAGGGGCTCCTGCTCACGCCCCGCTGGGGCACGCCGGAGGACATTGGCCGCGCGGTGGCGGCCCTGGCGGAGGGTTCGTTTGACTACGCCACCGGCGCCGTCATCGAGGTCGGCGGCGGCTTTGGGGTTGAGCGCCTGTGATCAGTGCAGCAGGAGAAGGGGGCAGGGGGCGCTGTGGAGGACGTAGGCGGTGGTGCTGCCGACGACCAGTTGCCGCAGCTTTGAGTGGCCGAAGGCGCCCATCACGATGACAGCGGCCCCGCTTTCGCCCGCGTAGGCCGAGATTTCCTCGCCCGCGTCGCCCTGCCGCGCCACGCACACGATTTCCAGCCCTTCCCGGGACTCCAGATAGCCCAGCGCCTCGCCCTGCACGGCCTCCGCGTCGTTTCGCACCGTGACCAGATGCAGGGCCATGCCCCATTCGCGGGCGACATCCGCCCCGGTGCGCAGCGCCTTGCGCGCGTGGGGGCTGCCGTCGTAGGCCACCACCACCTTGTCGCCCTCTGGGGCCGCGGCGCCGGTGACGAGAACCGGCGTGGAGGCACGCCGGACCACGGCCTGCGCCGTGGACCCGGCCAGCCCCTCCAGCCAGGGGCTGTGCTCGCCGCCCCGGCCGAGCACGATCAGGTCGGCGAGCTCGCCGGCCTCCACGATGACCCGCGGCACGATGCCCGTGGCCAGGGTTGTCTCGCAGGGAACGCCCCGCTCCGCG
The DNA here is from genome assembly GCA_012730045.1 of Candidatus Hydrogenedentota bacterium. Lineage (NCBI taxonomy): Bacteria > Pseudomonadati > Candidatus Hydrogenedentota > Candidatus Hydrogenedentota bacterium. The sequence goes on from JAAYBR010000013.1 coordinate 8,133, forward strand.
CACAGCCGCTCCACCTCCTCCAGCGCGCTGAGGCCGTGGACCTCCAGCAGGGAGGAGATGTTGCCGGTGTAGTTGACATAGGGGGCCGTGCCCAGGGAGGCCGAGATGTCGCGCAGGAAGGGGCCCTCAAGGAGCTTCACGTCCACCACATGCAGCGCCATGATGGAGGCGCCGTGCTTCTCCGCCAGCGCCAGCGCATAGGTCACGCCCCTGCGGGCCATGTCGCTCCCGTCCGTGGGAACCAGCATCCGCTTGATCATGCGAACCGTCCTTTGTCGGCGGGGAAACCCATTCCGGCGCCCTCAGGCGACGGCTTCCGCCCCCGCCAGCCCGCCAAACGCGCGCAGGATGGCCAGCCCGTCGGTCTGGCTTTTTTCCGGGTGGAACTGGAGGGCAAACAGGTTGCCCCCGCCCACCATGGCCGCAAACTCGACGCCGTACTCGCAGGTGGCCAGCACGGCCTCCGGATCCTCCGGCCGGCCGTAGAAACTGTGCACAAAATAGGCGTGGGGCGTCCCGTCCAGGCCGTCCAGCAGCGGGTTGGCCCGCCCGGGGACGGTCCGCACCTGGTTCCAGCCCATGTGCGGCACTTTCAGGCCCGTCTCCCGGCTGTCCGGAAAACGCACCACCTGTCCCTTGATGACGCCCAGACCGGGACAGCCCGGGCTTTCCTCGCTTCCCTCGAAGAGGAGCTGCAGGCCCACACAGATGCCGAGGAAGGGCCGGCCGTCCAGGGCCGCCTCCCGCACCACGTCCACCAGGCCGCGTTCTTCCAGCCCCCGGTAGCAGTCGCCGAAGGCGCCCACGCCCGGCAGCACCACGGCGGGGGCCTTCCGGACCGTTTCCGGGTCGCTGGTGATGGCGGCGGCGAACCCGGCGCGCTCAATGCCCTTCTGCGCGCTGCGGAGGTTGCCCATGCCGTAGTCCACGATGCAGATCATGTCTCAATGCTTCCCTTGGTTGACGGCACGCCGGTGACCCGCGGGTCCACCGTCAGCGCCTGCCGCAGCGCCCTGCCCAGGGCCTTGAAAATGGCCTCCACGCAGTGGTGCAGGTTCTTGCCGCGCAGCAGGCGCACGTGCAGGGTGATGCGGGCCTGCACCGCGAAGGCCCGCAGAAACTCCTCCGCCAGCTCCACGTCGAACTCGCCGAGCCGCGCCGGCGGCAAGTCGGCGTCGAAGGCCAGAAAAGGCCGGCCGCTGAAGTCCAGCGCGACCTCCGCCAGCGCCTCGTCCATCGGCACCACGGCGTGGCCGTAGCGCGTGAGGCCCACGGGCGCGCCCACGGCCTCCAGCACCGCCTTGCCCAGGCAGATGCCCACGTCCTCCACCGTGTGGTGGGGGTCAATGTGCAGGTCGCCCTCGGCGGTCAGTTCCAGGTCCAGCAGCCCGTGCTTCGCCACATGGTCCAGCATGTGGTCAAAAAAGCCCACGCCGGTGTTCACGGCGGCGCGGCCCCCGCCGTCCAGCGCCACCGACACGGTGATGCGCGTCTCCTTGGTCTCCCGGGAAATCGTAGCCTTCCGCATGGTCCCTGTCCTTTCCGTGTCCGGGCTTACTTGCCGATCACCAGACGGTCCGCGAGGAACGAGGGCAGCCGCGCCTCCAGAATGCGCTTCGCCGCCTCCACCACAGGGTACACGACCCGCTCCAGCTTGAAGGTCTTCTTCTCCGTGTCCAGAACGCCGAAAGAGGCCCGCGGGTCGTCATCCCGCGGCTGGCCCACCGACCCCGGGTTGATGAACAGCGCCTCCTCCGTGTCCACGGGGAACGCGTTGCCTTCGTTCACCGCGTAGGTGCCGCGCGGGCAGAGGATCACCGGCGTGTGCGTGTGGCCGATGAAGCAGAGCCGGCAGTTCTGCTCGTCCAGGAACGGCAGATGGGGGATCACGTCCTCCCAGGTGAAGATGTAGGTGTTGTGGTTCTTCGGCGCGCCGTGCACCGCCACGAAATCCCCGAAATTCAGCGCGTCCGGAAGGTTCTGCAGCCACTCCACCGCGTCGTCGCTGAGCTGGTCCCGCGTCCAGATGGCCGCCGCCAGCGCCACGGGGTTGAAGCCCCACGGCTCCTCCAGCCCGCACGCCACCGCGTCGTGGTTCCCCAGAATCGCCAGAATGTTCCGCTCGGCGATCAGGTCAATGCACTCGTTCGGCGTGGCGTTGTACCCCACCACGTCCCCGAGGCAGACCGTCCGGTCCACACCGATGTCGTCAATCCGCTTGAGAACCGCTTTCAGGGCGTCAATATTCGCGTGAATGTCGGAAATAATCGCGTACCGCAATGCCTGTCTCCGCGCCGGCGTCCCGCCGGGGCGCCCGTTCCCTCGCCCAACCCGCACTGCGGCAACAGTCCCGTCCCTCGGGAGGCCGCGCCGCCGTCCGCTCCAATACCGGTCACTCCTTGGTCCTGAACCCATGATACCAGCATTTCCCGCGCTGTTTCCAATGCCGGGAATACGCGCACCCAACCCCATCGTGGGGAATGCCTGTCCCGCCCTGTCCATGATGTCCATCAAGTCCATATCGTCCGTTCTTCATTTAAATGGACACCATGGACGGGATGGACATCATGGACGGGCAACGGAGGGAGAGGCATTCTGGCATTGAACAGCCTGAATACAAGTGCTATGCTGTGGGCTAGGGTTCAGCCGAAAGGGAGAAGGAATGGCCGTTCACATGGTGAGAACCTTGTCGGCATGGGCGGGGTTCCATCTGGTGTCCGGGGTGTTCTTCGGTGTCCTGTTTGCCGGAGTTGCCTTTGCCCTGGCGGGGGAGGATTCGTCCTTTGGTGCCGGATTCGGGATTGCTGTCGGGCCGATGGCCGCCCTGTCCTTCGGCGTGCTGTCCTATTACCCCCTGCGGAAAGTTCTCACGCCGCGGACCTGCCTCGGGCTGCCGTTCTTTACCTTTCTGGGCGGGGTGGCCGGATTGCTGACCGCGCTTCCCTTCCTCGGGGTGGAGGGCGGGGCAGGGTTCAGCGCGGCCGGGTGCATGCTCGGGTATTGGGCGGGCGTGGCCGTGCTGGGACTTGAACTGCCACGCCGCCCGAGGGAGTAAGATGCCCCGCCTTCGAGTTTTTCCTGTCTCCGCTTCAAACGCTTGACTGAAACAAACATTTGATGTATACTCTGCGCCAACGGTCGAAATGACCATTGGAGCGCGCGACATGAACCCACCCCTGGACGGAACCAAGCTGGCGCTGGTGGAGGCGGCGGGGCCGCTTTTCGCGGAGCATGGGCTGGAGGGGACGAGCATCCGGGCGATCGCGGAGCGGGCGAAGGCGAACGTGGCGGCGGTGAACTACCATTTCGGGTCGAAGGAAAACCTGTACACGGAGGTGCTGCGCCATGTGGCCACGCGCGCCATGCGCAGGCCCGTCGCGGAGTACAGGGCCGAGGCCGAATCCACCCGGTCGCGCCGCGAGCTTTCCCGGCTGATGGCCGATTTCATGTCCGACTGGTTCCACTCCTACTTCCCCCCCGAGGGGCCGGCGTGGCACGTCCGCCTGATGATGCGGACCCTGCTGGAGGCGTCCCCGTCGCTGCAGCAGATCGTGGACCAGGTGTTCCGTCCGGACCACAGCGAGCTGGAGGGGCTGCTCCGGGCGGTCTGCCCCGGCATGACGGAGGAGCAGGCGCGGTTTTGCGCGTTCACGCTCTCCGCGCAGATCACTTTTTTCATCATGGCCAAGGCGCCGATCCTGCTGTTCCTGCGCATGCGGGACTATGACCCGGCGTTTCTTGATTCGGCGTGCGGCCACGTGACCCGCGTCGTCTTTGCGATGCTCCGGGAGTACGGCGCCCCCATCACCCTTCCCGCAACCTGAACGGATTCTCCATACCCATGAAAGTGATTCTCAAAGCTGTTTCAAATCTTGTGCTGATCGCGGTGCTGGCCGGGGCCGCCTACCTGCTTCTCACCCGGATGGGCGGGAACAAGGAGGAGGAGGCCGCCCCCGCGGCCGAGCGGGTGGTTCCCGTCTCCGTCACGCCCCTGGAGACGCGCGCTTTCGAGGACCGCGTGGCGGTCCAGGGAAACATTCGCGCCAAGAACTTCGCCATGGTGTCCCCCGTGATCGGCGGCACCATCGGGGAGATTTTCGTCCGCGAAGGCGACGCCGTGAAGGCGGGCGAGACGGTGCTTTTCACGGTGGATTCGGTGAACCTGCGCCACGCGCTGGACGTGCGCCGCCAGGACCAGGCGGTGGCGGAGAACGCCCGCAAGCAGGCCGAGGCGCGGGTGGCGCAGGTGCGCGCCGATTTCGAGAAGGCCGAGGTGGACCTGCGGCGCTACGAGCTGCTCTACGAGGACAACGTGGTGCCCGTGGACGTGCTGGAGATGCAGCAGTCCCGGTACAAGCAGATGAAGGCCGCGCTGGACATGGCCGCGACCATGGTGCAGCTCAGCCGCGAGCAGGAGGAGCAGGCGGGCATCGCCGTGGAAATCGCCCAGAAGACCCTGGACGACGCGACCACAAAATCCCCGATTGACGGCGTGGTCACGGTGAAACTCGCCGAGGTCGGCGAGATGGCCCAGGCCGGCCACCCGGTCGTCCGGGTCGAGGACATGACGGTGCTGGAGGCCTCGGCGTACCTGCCGGCGGAGCACTTCGAAAAGGTCCGCGAGAACGAGACCGAGGTGCGCGTGTCGGCCTACGGAAAAGACATGGGGACCGCCAAAGTCACCTACAAGAGCCCGTCCATCACGCCGAAGCTGCGCGCCTTTGAGATACGCTGCGAACTCGGGCGCCTGCCCGAGGGCATGTCCACCGGCGGCATCGCCGACCTCGTCGTGGTGTTTGCCCGGCGGGACGGGCTGGCCGCGCCCACGGGCGCCCTCGTGCAGCGCGCCGGCAAGTCCATGCTCTTCACCGTGGACGGGGACACGGCCCGCGTCCATGAGGTGGCCGTGGGGCTGGCCAACGGGGGCTGGTCGGAGATTCTGCCGTCGGACAGCCTGGCGCAGGGGACGCCGGTGGTCACCATGGGCCAGACGCTTGTCGAGGACGGGGCCAAGGTTCAAGCACAGGATTCCAGCAGCTAATGTTTCTCTCAAACGCGTCCATACGCCGGCCTGTGGCCATGTCGGCCCTGCTCATTGCGCTGGCCATCCTGGGGTTCAACGCCTACCGCACCATCCGGCTTGAGTTCATGCCCAAGGTGGACTTCCCCTACGTCACCGTGCTCACGGTGTATCCCGGGGGGAGCCCTTCCGACATCGAGGTGGACATCGCCAAGCGCGTCGAGGACGCCGTGGTCTCCATTGACGGCGTTAAGCATGTCAACTCCGTGGCCATGGAGAACGTCTGCCAGACCCTCATCGAGTTCCAGATGGGCGTGGATGTGGACGTGGCGGCCAACGATGTGCGGTCCAAGCTGGACCTGATCCTCGTGGACCTCCCGGAGGGCTGCGAGAAGCCGAAAGTCCTGAAATTTGACATCAACGCCCTGCCCGTCGTGACCCTCGCGCTTTCGGGCGACGCGCCGGTGGAGGAGCTGTTCGACTTCGCGGACAACCTGCTCCGCGACCGCCTCGCCACGCTGTCCGGCGTGGCCACCGTGGAGCTGGTCGGCGGCGCGAAACGCGAGGTTCATGTGACCCTCGACCGCGACCGCCTCGCCTCGCGCGGGCTCACCAGCATGAGCGTCGTCGAGGCGGTGCAGAAGGGCGTCAAGACCGTGCCCTCGGGCCGCATCCGCGAGAAGGGCATGGAGTATTCCGTCAAGTTTGACGCGGAATACGAGGACATGGCCGCCCTGGGCGGGCTCGAAATCGCCAACGAGAACGGCATCCGCACCTATCTGCGCGACGTGGCCGAGGTGGGGATGACCACCGAGGAGCTCCGCCAGACGGCGGACATTGACGGGAAGCCGGCCATCATTGTGAAGGTGGTCAAGAAGGCCGACGCGAACGCGGTGGAGGTGGTGAACAATGTGCGCGGCGCCCTTGACCGACTGCGCACGGGGCTGCCCGGCGGCATGCGCCTGGACTGGGTGGAGGACGACGGCACCTTCATCCAGGCGTCCGTGGACAGCGCCACGTCCAACATTATCCAGGGCGTCCTGCTGACCGCGCTCATTCTTTTCCTGTTCCTCTACAACATCCGGTCCACCATCATTGTCGCGATCACGATGCCCCTGACCATCGTCATCGGGCTCTTCTTCATGAAGGCGGTCGGCTACTCCCTGAACATGCCCACCCTCATGTCCATCGGCCTCTCCGTGGGCATTCTTGTCACCAACTCCATCGTGGTCCTCGAGAGCATCCTCACCCGGCTCCAGGAGACCGGCGACCCCGTCAAGGCCTCCCGGCTGGGCGCCGGCGAGGTCGGCATCGCCGTGCTCGCCAGCGCGGGCACCAACGTCGTCGTGCTGTTCCCCATCATCATCATGAAGTCCATGGTCGGATTCTTCTTCGCCCCCTTTGCCCTGTCCATGGTCATCATGACCGTCGCCTCCCTGTTCATCTCCTTCACCCTCACCCCCATCCTGTGCGCCAAGCTCCTCAAGCCCGTCCCCGAGGGGGCCGGCGGCCTTCTTGCGCTCATGGACCGCCTGTGGAACGGCGCGCTGGACGCCGTGACCGAGGGGTTTATCCGGCTGCTCCGGTTCTTCGAGAAGAACCGGCTGGCCGCCCTGGCCTTCATGGCCTTCTGCGTCTTCATGCTCTGGCACTCCCTGGGGCTTGCCGCCGGGCTGGGATTCACCTTTTTCCCCGACTCCGACCGCGGCAAGGTCTCCGTGAAGCTTGAGTATCCGACCAGCTACGACCTGGAAAAGACCACCGCGCGGGTCGGGGAGGTCAAGGAGCGGCTGGCGGGGCTGCCCGGGCTGAAGCACATGGTCACCACCATCGGCAAGGTCGAGGGCGTGCTCGGCCAGGGCAGCGAGGGCGTCTATCTCGCACAGGTGACCCTGGTGTTTCCGCAGCGGACCGAGCGCGCGGAGACGGGCGACGAGCTGGTGGCGACCGCCCGCAGGAGCATGGAGGGGTACGCGGACGCGATCGTCACGGTGTCCACCCCCAGCACCGTCGGCGGGCAGTCCGCCAAGATCGAGGTGGAGATCGCCGGCGAGGACCTCTCCCTGCTCGACAGCCTGGCCCTCCGGCTGGAAAAGGCCCTCCGCGGCCGGGACGGTTTCGACGACGTGGACACGAGTGTCCGGATTGGCAAGCCCGAACTGCGCGTGACGCCGAAGCGCGAGGTGCTGTCCGACCTGGGCATGCCGGCCGTGGGTGTGGGCATGGCGCTCCGCGCCAACCTGGAGGGCCTCACCTCCGCCGTCTACAAGAAGGACGGCCGAAACTATGACATCGTGGTGAAGCTGGCCGAGGAGGAGGGAAAGGAGCAGGTGGGGCAGTTCCTGCTTCCCGGCCCCCCGGGCAGCCCGCTGCTCCTCTCGACGGTGGGCGCGGTCACCGAGCGCCTGGCGCCGATCCAGATCCTGCGCAAAGACAAGATGCGCATCACCAAGGTGTTCGTGAACAACTCGGCGGACAAGCCGCTCGGCGAGGCGGTGGACGACATCAAGGAGCTGTTCGCCACCGAGATACCGCTCCCCGCCGGCTACGTGCTGTTCTTTCCGGGGCAGTACGAGGTCATGCAGGAGGGCAACGCCGCCTTCGCCGAGGCGGGCCTCATCGCCATCATCCTCGTCTATCTGACCCTGGCCGCCATCCTTGAGTCCTTCTTCCGGCCCTTCATCATCCTGCTCACGCTGCCCCTCGGCTTCGTCGGCGTGGTGTGGGCCCTGTGGGCGGCCGGACTCGCCATCAACATGATGGTCATGCTCGGCATCGTCATGCTCATCGGCATCGTGGTGAACAACGCCATCCTGATCATGGACTCGGTGGAGCAGTACCGGGGGAAGGGCATGTCCTCCCATGACGCCATGATCACCGCCTGCCGCGACCAGTTCCGGCCCATTGTCATGATCACCGCGGCCGCCATCCTCGGCATGCTGCCCCTGGCCATGGACCAGGGCATCGGCTCGGAGCCCCGCGTCCCCCTCGGCGTCGCCTCCGTCGGCGGCATCGCCATCTCCGCCGTCCTCACCCTGCTCGTGATCCCCATCGTCTACGATTTCTTCACCCGCAGGAAGAAGCACGGCGCCGGCACGGGGCCGGACGTCACTCCGCCCGCGGCGGAACCTGGCCCAGAAGCTCCCGAACCTGCGCCGTCGGAATGATCACCACCATGCTGTCCCCGCCGGTGGTGCCGCCCTTCTGCATGCGCAGCGTGCCGACGCCCACCAGCGCGCCGTCCAGCGTGAACACCGGCGAGCACAGCACGCTGTCCGACCGGTGCGTCCCCATAAAATAGAAGGGCCGGGGCTTCTCGACCAACCCCTCAATGCGCTCGATGAAGGATGTGTGCGCCCGCTGGGCCACCGGACCCATCTGCCCCACCACCACCACCGGGTCCAGGATGGCCGGCACGGCGGCCGTCTCCGGATTGACAAAGGGCAGCGCCTCCGCCGGCTTCTCCACCGGGCGGATAAAGCCCAGGTCCAGGTCCTTGTCCCGCAGCACCAGCTCCGCGTCATGCTCCGAACTGTCCCCGTACACCATCTTCAGCGACACCAGCTTGCTCGTCGTGCCGTCCATCTCCTCGCCCATCATCGCCAGGATGGACGTCGGGTCCACCGCCGACAGCGACAGCACCGCCAGCCCGTCCCCGGCGATCACCACCGCGTTCGCCTCCGCCTCCCGCTCCCGGTCCTGCCCGCCGAAGGAGATGCTGCTGGCGATCTTCACCGTCACCACCGCGGCCCGGGTGGACTCAAACACAGCGCGCCCCTTCTCCGCGAGCTCGTCCGCCGGGGCCGCCAGGGGGGCCAGACAGACGGCAAACGCGAGAAAAACGAAAAAAGATACTGTGGAGCGGCGGCTGGGGGACATGGGGGACTCCTTCTCTGGGTTCCGGCCGATTCCGGACGCGGGTACTATAGGAGAACCACAGGGCACTTTTCCAGCCCCCGGAGGGTGTGTTCCGTTCTACGTGCCTCCGTGCCGTTGCGTCAGGAACCGTCCGCGTAGACTTCCAGCTCGGCCACGGCCATCTGGCCGCCGGGCTGGTTGGGGGCGTCGGGCTTCTCCGAGCACACGCGCACATACCGGGCCTTTTCGGGCGTATCCAGGACGATTTCCAGGGGCTCGCCCTTGTGGTTTTCCGCGCGGTGGACGGTTTTCCAATGCCGCCCGTCGGCGGACACGCGCACCCCGCAGACCGTCGGGTAGCCGTTCTTCGGGAAGGTCACCCGCACCCGCCGGACCGCCGCCGTGTCCACCAGGTCCGCCTCATAGGTCCACGCGTACTCGCCCCCGGCCTGGGCGCAGGTCTCCGGGTTGCCGTCCACGCCCAGCCGGGCGAACTGGGTCTTGCAGCTCGGTCCCAGCGTCCGGGCGCCGTCCAGCGAGAGCAGCCGCGACTGCTTGCGCCACGCGAGGTTGCCCGGCGGCACCGGGGCCGCGGCCGGCGCCGGCTCGTTCAGGGCCTTCCGGACCGCCTTGAGCAGCTCCACCTGCGACTTGTCCAGCGACCCGTCGCGGAAGAGCGCCACGTCCACGGACACCACGCCGCCCCGCTCCGTGACCTGGCGGACATACTCCACGAACTCGGGCTTCTTGTAACCCAGTCCCGGCTCGCCCCACCAGGTGCCGCTGAGGAACGAGAGGATGTGCCACTGCTCGCCGCCGAGGAAGCGCGATGGGGGAACCTCGTGGAAGAGGTTCTGCTCCCCGCAGGTGTAGTCCTCGTGGGCGCTGTACGCGCGCACCAGGGGGTCCACCCCCGGGTTGAACGCGACGATCCGGTCCGGATGCCCCGCCCGCAGCCCCTCCGCCAGCACGGCCAGCCGCTCCTCGTCGTAGCCCAGCCACTCGTAGCAGCCGTCGGTCCACACCCCCGCCACCTTGTCGCCGTAGCGCTCGCCGTACTCGCGGAAGACATCCGCCCACTTCTTGACAAAGTCCATGCCCGGCTTCTCGCCGCAGCCGAAGGCGGGGCCCGCCTTCTCGTCGGCCCGGGGGCCGTCGCCCGTGTAGTAGAGCATCAGCCGGATGTTCCGTTTTTCCAGCGACACCGCCAGGTCCGCGATGAGGTCGCGCGTGGCGCAGGCCTCGCCGGGCTGGTATCCCGAAATCCGGTCAAAGGTGGCGTTCGGCGCGATCATGAACCGCGACACCTGCATCACCGTGAAGATGACGTAGCCCGCGCCCGCCTCCGCGGCCGCGCCGGCGAAGCGCTCCGTGTCGAAGTCCCGCACGCAGGCGTCCCAGTCCGTCTGCTTCCCCAGACTCAGCACGGAATCCGCGTTGTTCTGGATGCCCGCGAGGTAGTGGACGAAGATGCCGAAGCCCGCGTCGCGGAACCATTCGGTGCGCGCGGCCCTTTCGGGCGAGGGGTCCTGCGCGGCGGCGGGCACGGCGGTCAGAAGAAGAAGCAGGGCGGCGGCACGGCTCATGGGACGCTCCTCCAGGGCGGTGTTTGCCGGAAGGATACGCCTACAGGAGGCCCGTTGCAAGGGCGATGCTCGCGAGGCCGAGCACCAGCATGAACCCGCACATGTCGGTGATGGTCGTGAGGATCGGCGGCGCGCCCAGGGCCGGGTCAATCTTGAACCGGCTCAGCAGCAGGGGGATCAGGCCGCCCAGCGACACGGCCACAATGATGTTCAGGAAGAAGGCCAGCGCGACGACCAGCCCCAGCATGGGCGACCCCCCGCCGAAGACCACCGCCACCACCCCCAGCACCGCGCCCAGGGCCGCGCCGTTGATGACGCCGACAAAAATCTCCTTCATCCACACATGGAAGAAGTCCTCGGGCTTGATCAGGCCCAGCGTCAGCTCGCGGATGCTCACCGCCACCGCCTGGTTCCCGTTGCACCCGCTGATGTTCGCGATGATGGGCATGAAGAAGACCAGCAGGAAGACGTTATTGATGGTTTTCTGGTAGGCCAGCACCACGCTCGCCGCCACCCCGCTCAGGAGCAGGTTGACGAAAAGCCAGGAGAGCCGCCGGCGGGTCCGTTCCCACAGGGGCATGGACCGCAGCTCGTCGCCGCTCACGATGCCGCTGAACCGCAGGAAACTGCGGCCCTGCGCCTCGCTCCAGGCCTCCTCCAGGTCCACCCGCCGCACCACGCCCTGCAGCACCCCGTGCTCGTCCGTCACGGGCAGCGCCCAGAAGGGGTAGCGCTCGAAAATGTCGTCCAGCTCCTGGAGCCCCGTGTCCGTGAACACATACACCGGGTTCGGGATCATCAGGTCTTTGACGCGCTTCGTGGCCGGCGCCATCAGCGCCTCCCGCAGCGAGAGCACCCCGGCCAGCTTGCCGCTCTCCGAGAGGACGTACGCGTAGGGCAGGCCCACCTCGTCGCCCGCGTCCGTCTGCTCGCGCACCTCCCGCAGCACCCGGCCCACCTCCGTGTCCCCCGCGTACGAAAGGTACTCCGTCATCATGACGCCGCCCGCGCTCTCCGGGTCGTGCAGCAGGAGCTCGCGCACGTCCTGCGCCTCCTCCGGGTCCATCCGGCTCAGGATTTCCTCGGCGTCCTCCTCCTCCAGCTCCCCCACGATGTCCGCGCGCCGGTCGCTCTCCATCGCGTCCAGGATCGGGGCCGCCTCGTGCGCCGGCAGGTCCTCCAGGATGTCCGCGCCCTGCGAGTCCTCCAGCTCCTCGATGACGTCCGCCGCGTCCTCCGGGTCCAGCATCTGGAAGACCCGCATCCGCTCCTCGTCGTCCAGGCGCGCCAACGCGCGCGCCACGTCGCTGGAGGGGATGCGGTCAAGGGTTTCCGTCAGGCCGGCGGCGTCATTCCGCACGATGCAGTCGCGGATTTCCTCCCAGGGCGTCTGAATCTTCAGCTCGGGCTCGGCCATGACGCGCCTCCCTTTGGAGTGCACCGGCGCGGGAGGATGCCCCCGAAGCCCCCGAAGACGCACAGGGTCCGGCCGCGCCTGCAGCTTGTTTCAGCGGGACGCCGGACGCCGGAAGGAGATCGGGCCGCGCGCCGCCCCAAAGGCCTGGAAAAAGGGCAAGAAAATGGTGGGCGGCACTGGACTCGAACCAGTGGCCTCTGCCGTGTGAAAGCAGCGCTCTAACCAACTGAGCTAGCCGCCCCAACCGCCGTAATCGTACCACACGCCCCCGGAACCGCGCAACTTCACAGACCCGCGCGGAAGGCGCGGGAAGCCCCCGCATTCGCCGGGCGGACCGGCCCGCCGCGCTTCCGCGCCGCACGGTGGACGACATGGACGGCATGGACCCCATGGACGGAAGCGCAGGTTTGTTCCCCTGTCCATCCCGTCCATTCTGTCCATAGAGTCCATCTCACCCGCCCCGCTTGCATTGCCCGTCCGGCGCGGACCACAATCCTCCCCGGGTTTTTGACAACGCAACCACGGGGATGCACGCCATGCGCGTTGGATCGTTTTTCCTGCTGTTGACGCTGCTGACGGGGGTTTCGCTTTGCGCCGCCGGGGGGGAGATCCGGCCGGAACGGCTGGAGTGCGAGGGGATGGGGAATCCGGTCGCGGTGGATGAGCCCCATCCGGTGCTGTCGTGGAGTCTCCCCCCGGAAAGCCAGGGTGCGCATACGGCGTGGCAGGTGCAGGCGGCGTCCTCGCGGGAGGCGCTGCTGCGCGGCGAGGCGGACCTGTGGGATTCGGGCAGGGTCGGGGGGGCCGAACAGCAGGCGGCCTATGCCGGCGCGATGCCCGCCCCGGCGCAGCAGGTGCACTGGCGCGTGCGCGAATGGGGAACGGACACTTGGAGCGAGCCCGCCGCGTGGGGCGCGGGCCTGCCGCGCGGGGAGGCGTGGCGCGCGAAGTGGATCACCGCGCCCGCCGACGGCTGGGCCTCCTCGATGTTCCGCAGGTCCTTCACCGTGCAGGACAAGCCGGTGGCGCGGGCCGTCGCCTTTGTCTGCGGGCTGGGCCAGTTTGAATGCTCCGTGAACGGCGCAAAGGCGGGGGACCACTTTCTGGATCCCGGCTGGAGCAACTATAGGAAGACCTGCCTCTACGTCCCCTTCGATGTGACCGCGCAACTGCGCCCGGGGGAGAACGTTGTCGGCGTGATGCTCGGCAACGGCATGTACAACGTGCCCGGCGGCCGCTACACCAAGTTCAAGGGCACGTTCGGCCCCCAGAAGCTCATCATGCAACTGCATGTCCGCTACGCCGACGGCACGGAGGAGGTCGTGGCCACGGACAACTCCTGGCGCGCCGCGGAGAGCCCCATCACCTTCACCTGCATCTACGGCGGCGAGGACTATGACGCCCGCCGCGAGCGCCCCGGCTGGGACGCCCCCGGCTATGACGACGCCGCGTGGGCGGCGGCGAAGGAGACGGAGGGGCCGGGCGGCGAACTCCGCCTGTCCGAGGCACCGCCGGTGAAGGTGCTGCGCACCCTGCGCCCCGCGGAAATCCGCGCCACCGCGCCGGGCGAGTACTTCGTCAACCTGGGCGAGAACCTCTCCGCCGTGCCCTTTTTCACCGTGCGCGGGGCGGCGGGCGCGGCGGTGACCGTGACGGTGGGCGAACTGCCCGACACCCCCTGGGAGGGCCACTCCTACACCTACACGCTGAAGGGGGAGGGGGACGAGACCTTCCGGCCCCGCTTCACCTATTTCGGCTTCCAGTACCTCTTCCTCAAGGGGGCCGTCCGTCCGGAGGACGCCGGGGCGGACAACCGCCTGCCCCTGCTGCTGGACGTCGGCGCGGACTTCGTCTCCAGCGCCGCCCCGGAGGCCGGGTCGTTCTGGTGCGACAACGCGCTCATGAACGAAATCAACGACATGGTGGCCCGCTCCGTGCGCAGCAACCTCCAGAGCGTGCTGACCGACTGCCCCCACCGCGAGAAGCTCGGCTGGCTGGAGGTGTCCCACCTCATGGGGCCGTCCATCCTCTACCACTACGACGCGGCGGGCCTCTACCGGAAAATCTGCCGCGACACCACGGAGTCGCAGCTCGACAGCGGCCTGGTGCCCGACATCGCCCCGGAGTACACCCGTTTCAACGGCGGCTTCTTCGAGTCGGCGGAGTGGGGCAGCGCCTGCGTGCAGCTGCCGTGGCTCCTGTGCCAGTGGGAGGACGACACCCGCACCCTGGACCGCCAGTACGACACCATGGCGAAGTACACCCGCCATCTCGCGTCCACGCGGAACGAGAAGGGGCTCGCCAGGGGAGGGCTCGGCGACTGGTATGACTGGACCCCGGAAAAGGGCCACGCGGGCGCCTCGCAGCTCACGCCGGACGAGCTGACCGCCACGGCTTTCCTCCACGACAACGCGCGCATCCTCGCCGAAACGTCACGCCTACTGGACCGCGCTGCGGACGCGGAGGAGTTCGCCGACCTGGCCGCCAGGGTGCGGGGGGACTTCCTCGCCGCCTACTACCATCCCGACACGAAAAGCGTCGCCACGGGCAGCCAGTCCTCCCTCGCCGTGGGGCTGTTCTTCGGCCTCGTGCCGGAGGCCGACCGCGACGCCGTGCTCGCGAACCTCGTGAAGGCCCTGGAGGACATGCAGTTCCGCCCCACCACGGGCGAGGTGTGCTTCCGGTATCTCGTGCGCGCGCTGGCCGACGCCGGGCGCTCCGACCTCGTGTGGCGCATTGTCAACCGCACCGACCCGCCGGGCTACGGCTGCATGCTCAAGCAGCACGGCCTCAAGACCCTTTCCGAGCGGTGGGACAAACCCGGCGAGTCCCTCAACCACTGCATGTTCGGCCACATCCAGGAATGGTTCCAGGCGTATGTGCTCGGCATCCGCCAGGCCCCGGACAGCCGGGGCTTCGCCCGCCTCCTCATCGCCCCCACCCCTGTCGGCGACCTCGCCGCCGCCAAGGGCCATTTCGACAGCCCGCGCGGCCGGGTGGCCGTGGAGTGGAGACGGTCGGAGGGGGCGTTCACACTCTCCGCTGCCATTCCCGGAAACACCGCCGCCGAGATTGTGCTTCCGGTGCCGGACGGCGGTACAATCACCGTGGATGGAGGCGGGACGGAACCGCCCGCGCGGCGCGGCGGGGAGGGGGAGGCGCGCTTGACGGTGGGTTCCGGAAACTGGGTCTTCACCTGGAAGGCCCCCGGGGCCTGACGAGGGCACACAGCGTCCCGGGCACCGCCTGCGGGGCAAGGGACAGAAAAGGAGCGAGTGATGGACGGTGTCATGGTCATGGTCATGGCGTATCTGCCGAAGGTCGGCCTGGCGATCGCCGTTGCGGCCGCATTCTGGTTCGGCGGCAAAATTGCGGAGGCCGTGATCCGGCGCGCCGCGGAAAAGGACCCCCAGCGGCGGGACATCCTCCTGCTCCTGGGCCGCTCGGTGGCCGTCGGCCTGTCCGGGTTCGGCGTGGTGTGCGGCCTGGGCACCCTCGGGGTGGACGTCACCGCCGTCATCGCGGGCCTGGGCCTGACAGGCTTCGCCCTCGGCTTCGCGCTCAAGGACATGCTGTCCAGCGCCCTGGCGGGGGTGATGCTCCTCCTCAGCCGCCCCTTTGTTTCCGGGGACCGCATCCTGGTGACGGGGTTCGAGGGGGTTGTCCAGGGCGTGGACCTGCGCTACGTCACCCTGGCGGACGGCGACAAGAAGTACCTGGTCCCCAATTCGGCGGTCGTCGCCAACGCGGTCACGGTGCTGCCCAAGGACGCGCCCGCGGCGCAGGAGTAGGCGTCACCGGGTTTCCGACAGAAACTCCTGGAACTCCGGGTGCGCGTCGAGGATTGCCCCGGCGGCGCGGCGGAGCGTGTCCACCTGTTCCCGCTTCAGCTTGAAGGCCGTCGGGATGTCGTTCAGCGATTTCCTCTCCGCCTCGTCGGGCACCCGGTCGAAGTCCACCTCGATGAAATGGTGGTCCACCTCCGGGCCGGCGAGTTCGGGGAAGTTCGCCGCCACCGCCTCCGCGCCGTAGAGTTCCGTGAGCCGCCGCTTGAAGCGCTGCTGCTCCTCCTGCTGGCGCACATACGACCGCATCATGACCAGTTCGGAGTCCGTCAAGTTGGAGAGGGGGGCCGAGGTGGCCACGCCCAGCACCTGGAACAGGCCGAGCACCTTGCCCTTGGGGTCCAGGGGCGGCTTCTTCTCCCGCTTTGCGTTGACCGTGATCACCACCATCTTCCGCACCGCCGCGTTCCTGAAGTCGGCCCCGAAGTTGTCGCCCGGAAAAGTGCCGTGGAGGAGCTGGAGCACCGGCAGCAGGCCGAGATTGTCCGACACCCCGCCGTCGCACAGGTAGACCCAGGGCCGGTCCTCCCCGAGGTAGCTCTCCGCCTGGAGCGCCGCCCGGTGCCGGGGATGCCCGGCGCGCTCCCGCGCCAGCTCGTCGCCGATCCACGCGGGCTTCACAAAACCGTCTCCCTTGGGATAATTGCGCAGCGTCACCGGCGTGAGCAGCCCCGGGAACGCTGCCGACGCCGCCACCGCGTGGCCCACGGGGTACGCGCCCAGGTCGGAGTAGAGCAGGTCGAACTGCCGCTGCGTGAAGTCGAAGCGCGTGCCCAGCTCCGTGTCCGTCGCGTTCAGCACGATGAACGGCCGCTCGTTCCGCGCCTGCAGGTCTGCGAAGGTCTTTTCCCTGAAGATGCGGCGGCTGAAGTCGTCCGCCAGCATGTCCGTGCGCCCGTAGAAGGGCGACGCCAGTTTCGGCCAGTTCAGCGGCGAAAGCACCCGGAGGATCAGGCCGTCCTGGATGCTGTGGTAGAGGACCTTCTCCGGGAAGTCCGCGAAGATCTCGTCGCCGAACAGCCCGTAGTACGCCGCCGGAAGGCTGCCCCCCGACACCGACGAAATGATGTCCACCTCGTCCAGCAGGCGGCGCTCCTGTCCCTCCCAGACGATTTTTGTGTCGCGCAGTTTCTCCAGCACGCCGTAGGAGAGGGCTGCGGCCCGCGTGCCCCCGCCCGAAAAGGTCAGCACCACCAGCAGGCTGTCCGAGTTCCCCTTCCCGCACGGCGTGTTCCGGTAACGGTAGCCGTAGTCCCGGTCAAAACGCGCCAGCGGCTCGTTCCGCAGCGGGATCGTGTTGCACCCCGCCAGAAACAGCAGCGCCCCCGTGAACGCCCACAGCCTCACCCGTTTGCCCGGCATGTCGCCTCCTGTGAAAGTCGCTGAAAACAACGCCCGAACGCCGAGTATAGCAGAGCGGTTTCGGTGGACGTGGTGGCCCATGTGGACAGGGTGGACATGAAAGGGGAGGAGGGGCCCGGGAAACCCGCTTCAAATGGACACACAAGACCGCAAGGGGTTCCGCCTCAACGCTTCAGCGGGAAAGGCTTTGATGGGGCGGCGCAACACGGCCCGCGGCGCAATTCTTGCATCTGTGCGCCGATCGTGCAACACTAACGGCAAGGGACCGCGTGTCGCTGAAGACTGTGCGCGGTCCCCATCAGCATTGGGTGGAACCGTGACGCAAGCAAATCTCCGAAGAGGCAAGGCCCTCGCGCTGCAGGAGCGCGTCAAGGAGCTGACCTGCCTCTTGCGGTTGGCCGAGATTGCGGGAACGCCGGGAATTTCCCTGGACAACGTTCTTAAGCGGATGGTGGCGGCGCTGATACCCGCCTGGCAGTATCCGGAGATTGCCTCGGCCAGAATCGTGCTGGATGGCCGCAGTCATGCGGGGCCCCGGTTCCGCGAAGCCCCGCACACCCAGCGCGCGGACGTTGTTGTGCGGGGGATGAACCGCGGGTTCGTCGAAGTGGTCTATCTTGAGGAGCGGCCGGAATCCGACGAGGGGCCGTTTCTGCGGGAGGAGCGCAGCCTGCTCAACGCCATCGCCCAGCAGGTGGCGCTCGTGATTGAACGAAAGCAGGCTGAACTGGACAGGGCGTATCTGGAGAACCAGCTTCGTCATGCGGACAGGCTGGCCACCATCGGGCTGCTGGCCGCGGGCGTGGCCCACGAACTTAACGAGCCCCTGGGCAACATCCTGGGTTTTGCCCAGCTCGCGGAAAAATGCCCCCAACTCCCCGCTTCCGCGGAAAACGACCTCAGAAAGATTGAAACCGCGGCGCTTCACGCGCGCGAGGTCATCAGGAAGCTCCTGGTGTTCGCCCGCCAGACGCCCCCGGAGACCGCCCCCGTTGACATCAACCAACTGGTGCGCGAGGGGCTCTTCCTCATCGAGGCCCGCTGCGCCAAGGCGGGCGTTGCGGTCAACTATCTTCTCGACCCCTCCCTGCCCCTGGTGTCCGCCGACCCGGCGCAGATGAACCAGATGCTTGTTAATCTGGCCGTCAACGCGCTGCAGGCGATGCCCGCGGGGGGCCTGCTTCGGGTGCAGACCGAAACCGCCGGAGACCATGTCTGCCTCAGTGTCGAAGACTCCGGGACCGGAATGGATTCGGAAACGCTTCAACAGGTTTTCGTGCCGTTCTTCACGACCAAGGATGTGGGGCAGGGCACGGGGCTCGGACTTCCCGTGGTCCACGGAATTGTCCTGTCGCATGCGGGAACCATTCAAATCCACAGTGAAGTGGGCCGGGGAACCCGGTGTGAGATCCGGCTTCCGGTGAATGCCCCGTTGAAACCCGAAGCCGGGGAGAAGCCCTGACATGGCCGGGAAGTCCCGAAAAGAATGCATTCTGGCGGTCGACGACTCCGAGCCCACGCTCGAGGTGGTCCAGAGGAACCTGGCGGCGGAGGGATACCGGGTGCTGACCGCCGGCAGCGTGGCCATGGCCGCCAAACTGCTTGAAGCGAAAAAAATAGACCTCGTCATCACCGACCTCAAGATGCCCAAAGTCAGCGGCATGGACCTTGTGCGGCATGTCCGGGAGAACTTCCGGGACACGGAGGTGATCATGATCACCGGATACCCTTCCATAGAGGGTGCGGTCAAGGCGATCAAGTCCGGCGCCGAGGAATACCTCGCGAAGCCGTTCACCGGCGCCGAACTCCTGTCCGCAGTGCGGTGCGCCCTCGGCAAACTG
This sequence comes from Candidatus Hydrogenedentota bacterium, assembly GCA_012730045.1. Taxonomy (NCBI): domain Bacteria; kingdom Pseudomonadati; phylum Candidatus Hydrogenedentota; species Candidatus Hydrogenedentota bacterium. The sequence goes on from JAAYBR010000013.1 coordinate 27,062, forward strand.
GATGCCCGGAAACGCGGCGGCGCCTCCGCTCCGCAAACGCCCATGACGACGCATGGTCTGCTGGGGGAGTCGGAAGCCATCCGAAAGGTGGTGCAGGACATCGCCAAAGCCTCCGCAACTTCCGCAACCGTCTTGATCACGGGGGAGAGCGGCACGGGAAAAGAGCTTGTTGCGCGCGCCATACATTACGCCGGAAAACGGTCATCGGCCCCCTTCGTGCCCGTCAACTGCGGCGGAATCCCGGACGGGCTGCTCGAAAGCGAGCTTTTCGGCCATGTCAAGGGCGCGTTTACCGGCGCCACGGAATCGCGGGCGGGTTTCTTCCACGCAGCCGACGGGGGCACGATCTTTCTCGACGAAGTGAGTGAGACAAGCGCGTCCATGCAGGTCAAGCTGCTGCGTGTTCTGGAGAACCGGGAGGTCTGCATGGTGGGGTCAAGCCGGCCGCGCAAGGTCGACACGCGGGTTCTGGCCGCCACAAACAAGGACCTTGCCGGCCTGGTGAAAAAAGGCACCTTCCGAAAAGACCTGTTCTTTCGGCTGCATGTGATCACCATTGTCCTCCCCCCCCTGCGGGACCGGGGAGACGATGTCCTTCTCCTCGCCGCCCACTTCGCCAAACGATACGCCGCCGAGCTGGACCGGCCGCAGCCCCGCTTCTCGGAGAGGGCCGTCGCCATGCTGAGAAACCACGACTGGCCCGGCAACGTGCGGGAACTCGAAAACGTCATCCAGAGACTTGTGGTCATGACGGACGGGAGTGTCATTGACGCCCCCGACCTTCCCCCCCTCATGCGCTTCTCGGCCCTCAGAGGAGCCGGGCTTGACCGGACGCTGATGGAAGTCGAAACGGAATACGTCGGCGATGTCCTTGCCAGCGTGGGAGGCAACAAGACCCGCGCCGCCGCAATCCTTGGCATTGACCGAAAAACCCTCCGTGACAAACTCCGCGGTCTTTCGGGCACACAAGAGCAGTCCCCCACCTGCTGACCGCGCTCAGCGCGCCTCTCTCCGGAACAACTCCCGGCCTCTTCGGGGGGACGGGCATGACCGGGGAAAAATTCCCCGGCGGGTAAAAGCTCCCCGGTATGGGGAGGCCTTTTCAGCGCTGCCCTTTGGACAATGCGCCCCAAAAACGGACAAAAGGGTTCATCCGTCCATGGTCCGCCGCCGCCGCCCTCTTGGCATGGCAGTTGCTTACCCCCAAACACGGTCAGGCCTCAAGGGAGATGCTGCCATGGGTACCAGAGAAGCTGAAGCGCTGTGCGTCACGTGCAAGTGGGCGGCGGGATGCACCATCCCGGTAGATTCCATCGAGCCGGTTCTCTCCTGTGGGGCCTTCACCGAGCTTGCGGTGTCCGGTCATAAGAACCGCGCGGAGACCGGCGACTCCAACCGTCAGGATCCCAGCCGGGTGGACGGACTCTGCGGGGACTGCGGATGCCGGGAATCCTGCGTGTTCCGCCTGCGCGAAGGGGGGACATGGCACTGCGAGGAATACTGCTGAGAGGCGCGTCAGGCATGCCGTGCCCGGCGAAAGGAGAACACATGCGGGCCCAGATAGATGAGCGCGAAATCCTGTCCATAATCGGCAGGCACAACGCCGAATGCGGCGGATTGATCGCCATGCTGGAAGAAATCCAGGCCGTGCATGGATATCTGCCGGAAGAGGCGCTCAGGCTGGTTGCCCGCGCCGGAGGGCGTTCTCTTGCCGATGTGTACGGCGTGGCGACCTTCTACCGCTCGTTCAGCCTGAAGCCCCGCGGCCGGCACTACATCTGCGCCTGCATGGGGACCGCATGCCATGTCCGCTGCGCGCCCATGGTTGTGGAGGAACTGGAGCGGCAACTGGGAATCCAGTCCGGGGAAACCACTGAGGACGGCGAGTTCACCCTGGAAACGGTGAACTGTCTCGGGGCCTGTGCCCTTGGCCCCATTGTGGTGGTGGACGGGACTTACCATTCAAAGGTGGACGCGGCCGGTGTCAGAAGAATTCTGAAGAAGATACGTGTCGAACCGAAGCCGTCGAGTTCAGAGCCGAAGGTGACCGTTCAGAGCCTGTAAAGGATGCGCCCACAGATGCGACTGAGTCCCCAAAACGCCCTAAATCAATTGAAGACGGAACTCCAGAGCGCCGCAAATGGCGATGGCCGGACGCTGGTGATTCCGGCAGGCACCTGCGGCCGGGCCAGCGGCGCCGACGAGCTGGTCCGCAGGACGAAAGAAAGGATTCTCCAAGGCGGTCTTGCGGGCGAAATCCAGGTGCGCGTCACCGGCTGCCACGGTTTCTGCGAAATGGAACCGTCGGTTCTTGTGGAGCCGGAAGGCGTCTTCTATCCCAAAGTGAAGCCGGGCGACGCCGAACGCCTGGTCGAGGCGGCGGCTCAGGGGACCATCCTGGAAGACCTGGTGTGGGCGGACCCTGTCACCGGGGTGAAAGAGCCCTTTCAAAGGGAGATCCCCTTCTTTAAGAAGCAGACGCGCACGATTCTCTCCCGGAATGAGCTGGTCGACCCGGAAGACCTGGCGTCTTACATCAGAAGCGGCGGGTACTCCGCCCTGCTCAAGGTGCTGGAACGGGGCGACCCCGCATGGGTTGTCCAGGAAGTCAAATCCTCGGGACTGCGGGGGCGGGGCGGGGCCGGATTTCCCACCGGCCTCAAGTGGGAAATGCTGTCGAAACAGCCGGCCACGCCGGACAAGTTCCTCGTGTGCAACGCGGACGAGGGCGACCCGGGCGCGTACATGGACCGCAGCATACTTGAGGGAAACCCGCACAGCATACTCGAGGGCATGCTGATTGGCGCCTATGCGACGGGCGCCACCAGGGGCATCCTTTATGTCCGCAACGAGTATCCCCTGGCCATAAAGCATGTGCGTCTGGCGCTGCAGCAGGCGCGCGGCCTGGGCCTTCTTGGGGAGGGCATTCTGGGGACGGACTTCCGCTTTGACATCCAGGTGGTCCAGGGCGCCGGCGCGTTCGTGTGCGGCGAGGAGACCGCGCTCATCCGGTCCATTGAGGGGCGCATGGGCGAACCGCAGCAGCGGCCCCCGTTCCCCATCCAGCGCGGCATCAACGGCAAACCGACGAGCATCAACAACGTTGAGACGTGGGCAAACATCCCCGTTGTCGTCGGGGGGGGCGCGGAGCGCTTCGCCCAAACCGGCACCGGCGGCAGCTCCGGCACAAAGATTTTCAGCCTCGTCGGAAAGATCCGGAACACGGGCCTCGTCGAGGTTCCCATGGGCATCACCATAAGGGAGATCGTCCATGACATTGGCGGCGGTCCCGTCGGCAGGGCGGACTTCAAGGCAGTGCAGACCGGCGGGCCCTCCGGCGGGTGCATTCCCGCCTCGCGCTTCGACCTCCCCATTGACTACGACAGCCTGGCCAAGGCCGGCTCCATCATGGGGTCCGGCGGAATGATCGTCATGGACGGCAACACCTGTGTCGTTGATGTGGCCAAGTACTTCATGGGCTTCCTGAAGGACGAGTCCTGCGGGAAGTGCTTCACCTGCCGCAAGGGAACCCAGCGGATGCATGAGATTCTCGACGGCATCACGAGCGGCAACGGAACCCGCGAACAGCTGGACCTGCTGGAGGAGCTTGCCCTCACCGTCAAGGACACGACCATGTGCGGCCTGGGGCAGACCGCCGCAAACCCGGTCCTTTCGACACTGCGCTATTTCCGCGACGAGTACCTGGAGCACATAGACGGGCACCGCTGCCCCGCCGGCGTGTGCAAGCCGCTGATCTCCTACTCAATCAACGAGAACTGTTCGGGCTGCATGGCATGCGGCAAAAACTGCCCGACGCAGGCCATTTCCGGGGAGAGGAACAAGCGCCAGGTCATTGACCCGGACAAGTGCATCAAGTGCGGATCGTGCAGGAGTGTGTGCAAGCACGACGCGGTGGAGGTCGCCTAGCATCATGAATGGAACGGTCAACATCACCATCAACGGCCTTGCCGTTCGGGTTGAGCGGGGCATCACCGTTCTTGAGGCCGCCCGGTTCATCGGGTTCCCCATCCCCACCCTTTGCCACATGGACGGGCTGTCTCCGTACGGGGCGTGCCGCCTCTGCGTCGTTGAGATCGGAGAGGGGGCGCGCGCGAAGCTGGTCAGTTCCTGCACCTATCCGGTGGAGGAGGGGCTTCTTGTCCGCACGGCTTCCAGGCGGGTGCTCCGGGCCCGCAGGATGATTCTGGAACTGCTGCTGGCATCCTGCCCGCAGTCCAAGGTGATCCAGGACCTCGCCGCGGCCCATGGCGTCCGGCAGCAGCGGTTCCTCCAGGAACATGACGACTGCATCCTGTGCGGGCTGTGCGTGCGCATGTGCGAGGAGCAGATGATGGCGAAGGCCATCGGATTCCGGCACAGGGGGGAAAAGCGGAGCATCGGCACGCCGTTTGACGTCCACTCGGAGGAATGCCGGCTCTGCGGCGGCTGCATGTACGTGTGCCCGGCCTGCCAGCTCCGCTGCACCTACAACGCCCCCGAAAAGGCTGTCTGTGGCGGGTGTCAGAACCTGACGCCGCCGTGCGTTGAAAAAGACCCCTTTGACGACATGATGTGTTACATGGACCCCTGTGTCGCCTGTGAAAAACCCAAGAATTGACGGACTGAAAGGATTCCAAGACGATGGAGAGCACATTTTCGAAAGTGAACGCTTCGGCGGCCACACTGACCAAGAACCGCACGGTGGACTCCGTGGTGCCGGCCTCGGGGCTCTGCGCGACCTGCGTGGACGGATGCATCGGCATGTGCGAGGTCGGAAAGTCCGCGTATCGGGGGCACGAGGTCCTCTATCCCCAGCCCTTCGGCGTCATCACCACCGCCGGAGAGAAGACGTATCCCGTGGACTATTCGCATTTCAACATCATGGGCACCGCGGTCGGGGCGCACGGCATTGATGCGGACAGCGACAAGGCCATCTTTCCCGCCGTGAACCTGGAAGTCCGCTTCGGCCATGACAACGGGATCAAATACCGCTACCCGTGGCACATCCCCGGAATAGGCTCCACCGACATCGCCAAGAACAACTGGGAGGGCCTGGCCATCGGCTCGGCGCTTGCCGGCACCGGCCTGACCATCGGGGAGAACGTGGTCGGAATGGACGAGGAGGCCGTGATCAAGGACGGCCGCATCGTGGACACCGCGGATCTCAAGCGCCGTGTGAGGCTCTACAAGGACCATCAGCGGGACGGCTACGGCGCCATCATTGTGCAGGCAAACGTCGAGGACAGCCGCCTGGGCGTGCTCGAGTACGCCATCGAAAAACTCGGCGTGCGGTGCGTGGAGCTCAAATGGGGGCAGGGCGCCAAGGACATCGGCGGCGAGGTGAAAATCAGCAGCCTCAAGAAGGCGCGGCTGCTGCACGAACGCGGCTATGTCGTTCTTCCCAATCCCACCGATCCCGACGTCATCAGGGCATTCGAGCACGGGTCCTTCAATGCGTTCGAGCGCCATTCCCGGGTCGGCATGGTCGACGAGGAATCGTTCGCCCTGCGCATCGAGGGCCTGCGCCGCGCCGGCGCCAGGTACGTGTTCCTCAAGACCGGCGCCTACCGCCCGGCGGACCTGGCGCGCGCGGTCAAATACGCGTCCAAGTACAAGCTCGACCTGCTGACCGTGGACGGGGCGGGCGGCGGCACCGGCATGAGCCCATGGCACATGATGAACGAATGGGGCGTCCCCCCCGTGCATCTGCATTCGCTGCTGTACCAGTACGCGGAGACTCTCGCGGCGCGCGGTGAGCACCTGCCCGCCATGGCCGTGGCCGGCGGATTCTCCTTCGAAGACCACATCTTCAAGGGGCTTGCAATGGGCGCGCCCTTCGTCAAGATCGTTGGCATGGCCCGCGCCCCCATCGCCGCCGCCATGGTCGGCAAGACCATCGGGCGCACCATCGACTCCAACAACGTGCCGGTCTACATCTCAAGATTCGGCAACCGCAAGGATGACATTTTCGTGACGGCCGTCGAACTGCGCCGCGAATTGAGCGGCATTGACTTCGACACCATCCCCACGGGCGCCCTGGGCCTGTACACCTACTACGAGCGGCTCGCCCAGGGACTGCGCCAGTTCATGGCGGGAAGCCGGAAATTCTCCATGGCGCACCTGTCGCGCAATGACATCGCGGCCCTGACCCGTGAGGCCGCGGAGATATCGCGCATTCGCCACATCATGGACGTGGACCAGGAGGAGGTGGCCTCCATCCTCGGATAAGAACACGGCCTGCCCGGTATTCCGCAGGCCCGCAAGGGCAGGGCCCCCGCCGCGCCGTCGAAGCGGCTCCCGGGCGCGCTGCTCCGTGCCATGGCGCAACCGTGCAGGGTGCGTCGGCGGACCGGGTCGTTCTTCCATTGGACAGAGCCGCCCCCTCCCGTCAAGGCCCTGTGCGGAACACCAGAGAAGGCCGTCAAGGCCCAAATCTGCCGTGCGGATGCCCCGTCCCGAACCCCGGCGGAAACGCGTCCCCACGCTTCATTAAAGCGTCGGGACGCGGAGGAATGACGCCGCGGAGGATGCGGCACGGGAAAAAGAAAAAGGTGGCGGAGAGGCAGGGATTCGAACCCTGGTTACGGTTACCCGTAAAACGGCTTTCGAGGCCGCCGCCTTCAACACTCGGCCACCTCTCCGCGCTTTGTGGGGACGCGCATTC
>JAAYBR010000014.1 GCA_012730045.1 Candidatus Hydrogenedentota bacterium
CCGCCTGCCTTGTCTTTGGGTGCCCGTCCCCATTTCGGCTGCCCCGTTGGGGCATGATTCTTTCCGTCCGGGCAACCCAGGGCAGGCCTGGCCCTTTGGGCGGCGGCCTGCCCTGGGCTATATTCGGCAACGCTTTCAGCGTTGAAGAGGACAAGGAACAGGGAACGAAAGAACTCTTTGTCAGGAAGGGTGGACGGATCTTAGTGCGATTGCACGGCTTGTCCGGCGAGTTTCCCGAGAATATGGTAAAATCACTGTGGTAACGCCCAAGTGGGGCGTTTCTCCTTCCGCGGAGGCCTGGTGCAGCGATGTGTCAGGCCTCTTTTTTTGTCTAGGGGGCGGGGGCCGGTTCGGGGGGCGGGGCGGTCTGGGCGGGGTGGTGGGCGCGGAGGAAGGCGTCGAGCTGGCGCTGGAACTCGCGGGCGAGTTCGGGCTCTTTGGCGCGGGCGTCCGCGCCGGCCTTTTGGGCGCGGAACTGGTAGACGTCCATGAACTCGACGACGGAGGCCTCGCCGGCGGCGTCCAGGGTGAAGGGGTCGAGCCCGGACTGCCAGGTGAAGCGCCAGCGGCCGGACCGCACGGACAGCCCCATGGGGTTGCCCTGCACGGAGATGAGGTCGCGGAAGTCGCTCTGGAGCACGAGGTCGGCGCCGTCGAGGCCGGCGGGCGGGGTGATTCCGGCGCGGGCGAGCACGGTCGGCAGGACGTCGGCCAGGGAGGCGGGGGTCTTGCGGGTGCGGCCCGCCGTGCCGGGAATCCGCATCAGCAGGGGCACGCGCAGGGAGGGCTCGCGCAGGGAGGGCCTGCCCGCCGCGCCGCGCCGCCACGCGCCGCGGTCGGGCTCGGTGAAATCGAGGCCGTAGAGGGAGGTGACCACGACCATCAGCGGCCGGCCCTGGGCGGCGGCCTCCACCCGGCCGAGGAACGCGCCGATCTGGCGGTCCACGTCGAGCAGGGCGGTGTCATAGATGTCCACGGGCGCGGGGGTGCGCCCCTTGCCGAGGAAGCCCTCGCCGTAGCGGGCGAGGCGCACGGGGTCGCGCAGCTCGCGCAGGCGCAGGAACAGGAGGAAGGGGTCGCCGCCGCGCGCCTCGGCCCATTCGGCGGCGCGGTCGAGGGTGACGCGCGCCCCGGCGGGGCGGGGTTTGGGCGGGGCGTTGCTGCCGGGCTCGGGCGCGCCGGGGTCCATGGGGAACACGTCGTTGAACTGCATGAAGCCGCGGCTGAAGGCGGTGTCCACAGTGAGGTCGTCGCCGTCGGCGCCGCGGCCCTCGGTGAAGGCGGCGGTGTGGTAGCCGGCGGCGCGCAGGTGCTCCGCCAGCGTCCGGATGCCGGACGGCGGCGGGGCGGCCTGTCCGGCGACGGTGCCGTGGCGCAGGGGGTGCAGCCCCGTGAGAAGGGTCATGGCGGCGGCGGCGGCCTCGGGGGCGGGGGTGTAGGCCTGCTCGAAGATCATCCCGGGCTCCGCCCACTTCTTGAGGTTCGGCGTGGTGTCGCGGGAATAGCCCGCGAGGCTGGTGTTCTCCGCCGCCAGCCCCTCCACTGCCAGCAGCACCACGGACGGCCCCTCCGCGCCGCGCGCCACGCGCCACGGCCCGGCGACCAGGAGTTTCCGGCCCGTGTTGGAGGGCGGGTGCACGCCGAGCTGGCGCATCCATTCGGCGGCCGGCCGGCCGGTCCACGCCACCACCACCGCGCCCGCGTTCTCCGGCAGGGCGTCCCCGGGCAGGCGCACCTCGGTCCAGACGCCGGGCTCCAGGGGCACCTCGTGGGTGTGCACGGGCGTGATGTCCGCGCCCGCGTCCGCCGTGCCGGTTTCGGCGGCCGCGCTCTGCTCCACGCGGACGGTCATGTGGACCGTGGCGCCGCCGCGTTCGTCGTCGCCGTCGTCCGGCAGGGCGGCGTAGAGCACCAGGTCGCCGCCGCCGCCGTAGTCGCCGAAGATGCGCGCGCCGAGGCTCTCCGGCACCTCGCGCGCCTCGGCCCACGCGCCGCCGACGCGGGCCCAGGCGGCGTCGCCCGCCTGGGCCAACCCCGGGTCGGCGGCGGTGAAAGCGAAGGCCTGCTGGAACCCGGCGGCCCCGGCCAGCGCGATCCCGGCGCAGGCGAGCCATCCGAGGGCGCCGAGGCGCCCGGCGGGGCGCGCATCGAGGGCGGCGAAGAAGACGACCCCTTTCAGGAGCGCGTGGGCGCCCAGAAAGACGCCGAGGACGAGGAGGGGCTCCACCTTGTGGAGGACCGGCGGGAGCATGGGAAGGGAGACCCCCAGCAGCCAGGGGACCAGCACGAGGGCGCAGCACTGGGCGGCCATGTCGCACAGCAGGGGCACGGGGGACCGGGTCGGGGCGAGGAGGCGCACGGCGGCCATATAGGCGAACTGTCCGGCGGCCCAGGCCGCGCACACGGCGGCCACCAGCAGGATGCCCGACTCGAAGCCCGAAAGCCAGCCGAGGGACGCCAGCAGGCGCCGCGCCCACAGGCCTGTGAGCCCGCCGGCCAGCAGCACCGTCACCATGTGCAGCGGAACAAGCACGTCTTTGACACTCCCCGTCGGGTGGAAGAGGGGCCGCGGTTTGGGCCGCGCGCGGGCGCGGCGCGCACCATCATATCATCATGGGCGGCCCGCGCCGAAAGTGCGTGCGTTTCCACGCCGCGGCCGCCGCAACGTAGAAGCGGCTTCCAGCCGCTTTCTTCGGGGTTGCTCCCGCGACCAGGAACGCGCCTGGAAGGCGCGTCTACATTGGCCGGGGTTCCCGGACGGGGCGCGTCATTCCACCGCGCAGGAGAAGTCCTCGATCTCGAAGGCGCCGGTGCCGCCCCGGTTGCCGAAGCCGATCCGGGGATTGACCAGACCGTCGGGGGCGTCTGCGCCGGGGATGAAGACCAGCGTGTACTCCCGCCAGTCCGAGGAGCCCGTGGCGTACATCAGGTCCGTGAGGCTCCCCTGCCCCTCCAGCATCACGCGGAAGGTGCGCTTGGGGTTGCCCACGGGCCGGAGGTCTTTGGCGCGCAGGCGGAACCGGACCACATGCCGCGCGCCGCGCTCCAGGGCGCACTCGTCCACGTTGACGGCGGTGCACACGGGGAAGAAGAGGGTCGGCGTGCGGGGCTTCTCCGCGTCGTTGAGCACCAGGGTGACCGAATAGCGTTTGCGCGGTCCGCCGGGCCCGGTGACCTCCTCCACCCGCGCCTCCTCCGGCAGGACGGCCTCCGTCTCCGTTGCGGGGGGCTTCCAGGGGCCGGGCCCCGCCTGGGGGAGGTCGCCCATCGTCCAAAGGGAGGCGACGCCCAGGTCCGTGTGCAGCTTTCCGCCGCGCTCGGCGATGTGGTCGTTCAGCGCCGGGTCCGCGTTGTTGCCGTTGAAACTGACGATCCAGAAGGGGTCGCCCTGGAACGCGGCGAAGAGGGACTCGAAGTCGCCCCCGTTCGTGCAGAAGGACTCCTTTCCCGCGGACCCGGCCGTGGTCCAGTCCGGCACGAGGCGGCCCAGGTAATGCGGGATGAGGAGGTAGGAGAAGCGGCCCTTGTGGGGCTTGCAGTAGACGATTTTGTCCATGGCGGGCTCGACCTGCGTCGCGAGCGCCTCCGCGATCCGGCGCGCGCCCCAGTCGTTGTGCGACTGCGCGTTCTCCGCCCAGCCCGCCCGCAGGGGGCCGGGGCACGCGGCCAGCCAGAGGGCCAGCAGGATCACCGGCGCGGCGGGCCGCAGGCCCGGCAGCGTCCGCGCCGCCAGGGCGGCGAGCCCCCGCACCGCCGCGTCCGCCCCCAGCCCGAAGAGCAGCGCCGCCGCCACGGTCTGGAAGATGAAATAGCGGGGCGCCCAGAAATGGCCCACGGGGAGGAGGAAGAACGGCACGGCGGTCAGCAGGTTGGCCGCCAGCAGGAAGAAGAGGAGCCGGTGGCGGCGGAACGCGGCCGCGAGCCCCAAGAGCAGCAGGGGCGCGACGACCAGCGCGGCCGCAACCCCGTTGCAGGAGAGAAACCGCGCGGCCAGATAGTTCACCAGGTAGTTTCGCGCGGAGAGCACATGCTTTTCGCGGCCGCTTCCGCCGTCCACGGGGTCCTCGCCGGCGTCCTCCGCGTCCGCGGCGGGGTGCGCGGCGGACGGGGCCACGAGGCCGCGCAGACGGTCGAAATGGCCGGGGCTGCCCCCGGCCACCACGGCAAGGAAGACGCCCGCCGCGGCGGCGCACACGAGCCCCGCCCCCCCGAGACGGCGCAGCAGCACCGCGCGCGGCCGGGTGTGCAGGAGCGCGAACAGGCCGTAGCCCCCCACAGTGGCGACGGCCGCCAGGGCGAAGGACAGGTGGGTGAGCATGCCGAGGAGGAGTCCGGCGGCGGCCAGGGCCGCGCCCCGGCGCGTCCGGCCCGCCTCCAGCGCGAGAACCCCCCCAAGGAGCAGCGCGCCCGCGAGGCAGACAAGGCCGTAATAGCGGATTTCCACCGAATGGTAGGCGTGGAGCGGCGACACGGCCAGGAACATGCCCGCGAAAAGGGCGGCGGTCGTTTCGGCGCGCCGCCGCAGCAGCAGGAACACCCCCGCCACGGTCAGCAGCCCCGCGAGCAGAAAGGGCGCGCGCAGCGCCCACTCCGGGGCGTGCAGCGGCACCGACTCGTATTGCGGCGGCAGGAGGGAGGGAAACCGCACCGCGAGCGGTTCGGGAAAGACCCCCAGCACGGCCTTGGTCATCCAGAAGATCACCGGCGAGACGGTCTGCGCCAGCACGCCGCGCCAGGGCAGCGAGGCCGTGCGCAGCGTGTACAGCTCGTCCGCCCACAGACCCCGGAACAGCCCCGGCGCGCGCAGGGCCGCCGCGACCGCCAGCACGGCCAGCAGGCCCGCCGTGTCCGCGTGCAGCCGGAAACGGGCTGCGGGCCCGCCGACGTTCTTTCCGTCCTTTCGCGTCATCGCCGAAACACCCCGCGCGCCGTTGTTCGCGCGTGCCCGTCCCCGCCCCGCCGTCATTCTATCCGGCGGGTGCCCCCCAGTCAACGCGCGGCGGAGGAGTCCCGGCGCTTCTCACCCCAGCCGCGCGCGGAGGGTGACGATCTTTTTGGGGCCTACGTCGAAGGTGACGGTGCTGCCGCGCGGGGTCAGGCGCTCTTCGGTCACTTCCTCCAGGGTCACGCGCTCGGCGGAGGAAAGTCTCTTGCCGAAGGTGAGCTTGCCCTTGACCTTTTTCGCGTTGGGGTTGCAGACGCGGATGATCCAGCCGTCGCCGTCCTCGGCGCACTTGAGGGCCGTGAGGAGGAGGGTGTCGGGCTGGAGGTCGAGGAATCCGGCGGTGGGCGGGTTGCCGCCGGGGTGGGTGCCGGCCTGGACGGGCTCGAGGGGCGCGGCGAGGCGCTCGGCCTCGGCGAGGACGCCGCCCGCGGCGTAGTCCCCGGCGTGGGGGTAGATCAGCCAGGAGAATTCGTGGCGGCCGGGGCACTGGGTGAGTTTCATCTCGGGGTGGGTGTCCCACCGGCAACTCACGGTGGCCAGGTTGAGCTCGTAGGCGCGCATGAGCGTGACCGCGACGGCGCGCGCGGCGTCCTGGGTGACCTCGTACTCGCGCAGGCCGAGGGCGATGAAGGCGAGGCCGGCCGCGCCGTCGCTGACGTCCACGAAGCGCTGCATGGGGAAGGTGACGCCCTGGCAGCCGTGCCAGGGGCTCTCCTTGCCGAAGACGGTGTCGCGCTCGACGACGTCGAAGGCGCTCTCGGCGTGGCAGGTCTTGCCCGCGCGGCGCGTGGGCAGGAAAACGCGCAGGCGGTGGTCCTCCGCCGGGTTGTCGAATTCGACGGAGACCTCAACGCTTTTCGCGCCGCGCCGCAGGGTGATGCGGGTCGTGAGGACCATTTCCCGCCCGTCGTCGGAGCGTTTCGCGTGGTTGCCGATGCCGTCGAGGCGCTGCCACGCGTCGCCGCCGTTCTCGTCGAGCCGGGCGGGGACGCGCATGCGCGTCTCGACGCGGTAGCGCGCCAGGAGGGGACCGTCCTCCTCCAGTGCCACGGCGCAGGGGAATCCGCGGCTGTCCAGCGCGCGGTCAAAGGCGGGGTTGTGGTGCATCCACGCGTGGCCCGCCTCGCCGTTGTCCACATAGTAGTTCAGGCCGTCGTAGACCACGCCGGTGGCCTTATGGGTGAGGCTGAGCGTGCCGTTCTCGGCGATCACGACGCGCAGGTGCTCGTTCTCCATCGTGTTCGCGCCCGTGACCAGGGTGCCCCGGGCGAAGGCGCCGGAGCGGTCCACGACCCAGGTGGCGTAGCCGAGGCCGGGCACGGCCTCCGCCGGGAAATGGACGAGGAACTGCTCCGTGCGCACCATGGCCGGGGCGTCGCCCGCGTGGTTCACGATGGACCAGTTGGGCCGGCGCGCCGCGCACTGGACCTGCACGCGCCGCCTGGTGGCGGGGTCCACCAGCTCGAAGGCGCCGCGCGGCCCGGTGTGGGGCAGGTCCACCACCGCCGTGACCACCTCCGACCGCGCGGCCGGGTGCGGGTTGTGCACCGTGAGCACCACGCCGCCGGGGCCCTCGGCCCCCGTGTTGACCCCCTTCTGCACATGGGCCAGGGCGCGCGCCAGGAGCCCGTCGCCGAGGTGGCGCACCTGGGCGAGGCGGTTCATCATGTCCTCCTCGATGGCGTCCACGCCGCTGCCCGAGATGCTGTCGTGGGCGTGGCATTTGAGGAGGGTCTTCCACGCGAGGTCGAGGCAGGCCCCGGGCCATTCCGCGCCCAGCCACGCCGCCAGAACCGCGAAGGGCTCCACCCGCCGCTGGAGCAGGTACTCCGCGGCCGAGGCGCGGGCCTTCATGCGCGTGCGGCTGGAGAGCACGTCGCTGTACAGGTGCATGGTGACGGGCATGGGCTTGGGCACCCGCCGCTCGCCCCGGAGCACGGCGAGCTTCTTCCAGTCCACCTCCGCCCGCACCGCCGCCATCAGGTCTGGGTAGAACCCGTGTTTCACCTCGTCGTCCGGCAGCGCCTCGCGCGCCCACTGGAGCAGGACCGGCTCCGCCTCGTCCGGCACGCTGCTGTCGTGGCCCATCATGAAGGCCAGGTGGCGCGTGGTGGACACGGCGACCTCGCTCTCGCGCAGGCGGCGGATGTGCTCCACCGCCCGCTCGCGGTCGAGCCCGCGCCGGGGCGCGAGGAGGACATGGTGGTCGCGGGCGAAGGCCTGCCCGGCGCGGCGGAACGGGAGCCCGCACTCCTCCCAGGCGTACTCGCGGTCCGCGATGTTCTTGCCGAAGACCGCCGCGCGGTAGACGTTGTGGTAGAAGTTGTAGCGCGCGCCGCTGCTCATCTGGCTGCCCAGGGCCCGCGTGCCGTCGGCCCCCTCGAAGATGAACTCCGTGGCCACCTCGTCGTGGCTCACGCCGTGGTAGAAGAGGATGGTGTCAATGCCGAAGCCCGCGTAGAGCTGGGGCATCTGCGAGTTCTGGCCGTAGGAGAAGGGCGTGTGCCCGACCTTCATCACCCCGCCGAAGGCCCGCGCCGTCCTGTGGCCGTAGAGCAGGTTCCGCGCGAGGGACTCGCCGTTCACCTCGAAACCCTCCGGGCAGGTGTACCACGGGCCGATCAGCAGCCGCCCGTCGCGCACCGCCGCCTCGATCCGTTCCCGGTTCTCCGGCCGGATCTCCAGATAGTCCTCCACCGGCACCGCCTGCGAGTCCATCACAAAAGACCGGTACTCCGGGATCCGGTCAAAGAGGTCCAGCATCCCGTCGAACAGCTCCACCAGCATCAGCCGGGTCTCCTGGAAGGGATGCAGCCATTCCCGGTCCCAGTGGGTGTTGGAGATGAGGTGGATGACGCGTTTTTTCGGGGTTTTCACGGAAAGGCTCCTTCTGGGACGGCGGCACGCCGTGCATGGGCGGCTATTGTTGCCAAGGCGCGCCGGAAAGTCAACCCGGGCATGACCGCCGCGCGTTGACTCAAACCTCGCATTCTGCTAAAGTGTGGGGCGGCGTCCGCCGGGACGTCCCCCGGCGGCGTGCGCCGCAGGGCAGTGGGCGCGCGAGCGCGGGCAGTCAACCAACGGTATGGAGGAACAGGCAATGTCGGATGTGCGGAATTTCTTTGAGGGGCTTTCGGCGAAGGTGAACAAGGACCGGATCGCCGGGATGAACTCGACCTTTCAGTTCACCATCACCGGCGCGGACGCCCAGACGTGGAACATCAAGATCGCGGGCGGCGAGGTGGCGGTGAACGAGGGCGCCGCGGACGCCGTGAACGTGGAGATCATCATGGCGGACGCGGATTTCGCGGACCTCATCGCCGGGAAGCTGAACAGCATGGCGGCCTTCACGAGCGGCAAGCTCAAGGTGAAGGGCGACATGACCCTGTCGCTGAAGCTGGGCCCCATCTTCGGGATCAGCTGATTTTCCCCCCCCCACCGGGGGGGACGGCAAGGAGAACAGACCACTGCGGCGCGCCCGGCTGAAAAGGCCCGGCGCGCCGTTTTCATGTCCGTCGGCGGGGAGGGGGCGGGCCGAAAAACAAACGGGCCGCAGGGGCGTCCAAAAGCCCCTGCGGCCGCGAAAGAATCCTGGTGGAGCCGAGGAGGATCGAACTCCTGACCTCTTGAATGCCATTCAAGTTTTGGGGGTTTATCGGCGTATACCGCAGGGGACTGTCCATTACAAGTGGGGAGGTAAAAGCATTGAAAATAAAGGGTTTTCTGGCATCCATTCCCCCGCCCCTTGCTAACGCTTGTTAGCCGTGATATAATCCGCTTGTGCCAAATGTGTGCCAAAACTTTTGGAGGACTAGAAATGAGGGAGCGACTGACGGCTGCATTGGTCAAGGGGCTGGCTCCGGGCGAGCGGCTGGTCGAGGTCTGCGACACGGAGGTGCCGGGGCTGTCCGTGGTGGTTTCTCCTGGAGGAAGCAAGACCTTTTTCTTCCGGTACAGGGAGAGGGAATCCAGGTCCATGCGCAGGTATAAAATCGGTCGCGCCGATGTGTTGACCGTGCATCAGGCCCGCGCCCGCGCCCAGGAACTCCGCGCAGAAGTTGCCGCTGGGAGTGACCCGCAGCAGGAGCGCGCCGCCACCCGCGCCGGGTGCCTGGAGGACTACCTCGACGGACCTTATACAGAGAAGGTGGCGCACCTGAAAAGTCACGATGCAATCATTGCGACATTGCGGCGGGATTTCGCCGAATTTCTGAACCAGCCTCTTTCCGCAATCACGACGTGGAAATTGGAAAAGTGGCGCCGCGCCCGACTGGAGAAGAAGAAGTCTACCGCGTCCTGCAACAGGCCGCTGGCATACCTGGCCGCGATGATGAACCACGCGCAGAAGGCGGGGCTGGTGAAGGTGAACCCATGCACCGGAATCAAGCCCCTCCGCGAGGACAAGTCGCGTGTTCGTTTCCTGTCGCCGGAGGAGCGCGCGCGGCTCTTCGCCGTCCTGGAGGCCCGCGAGGCCCAGGCCCGTGTCGCGCGCATCAACCATAACAAGTGGCTGGCCGAGAGGGGCATCCCGCCCCGCCCGACACTGGATGGAAGATACTCCGACCACCTTCTGCCGCTGGTCCTGCTGGCCGTCAATACAGGACTTCGTCGTGGTGAACTGTTCGGCCTGATATGGGGCGACGTGGACCTCCCCCGGCGCATGCTGAGGGTGCGGGCGGATAGCGCGAAGTCTGGAAAGACGCGACACGTCCCCCTGAACGCCGCCGCGATGGACGCCCTGGACACCTGGCGCGCCCAGCATGGCACCGTGGCGGCCGGCGCGCTCATCTTTCCAGGCCGGGGTGGTGGTCGCCTGGACAATATCAACAAAGCGTGGAAGTCTGTCCGTGACGCGGCAGAACTCGACGGATTTCACTTTCACGACTTGCGGCATACTTTTGCCAGTGAGCTGATTATGCGCGGGGTATCACTTTCTATCATCCGCGACCTGCTGGGACATAGTAATTTTGCGATGACCCAACGATACGCCCACCTGTCACCGGAGGCCGCCGCCGCCGCCGTGGCGAAGCTCGACGACATAGGGCACGAGCTGGCGGTGGAGGAGGCGCAAGAGGAGGCGGGTTGAAAAGGCTTGACTTTTCATAGTGTACTAGCAGGGGTTGACGCCGCCGGGCGATTGTGGTATAATAGACGCATGAAGTCACGGATTGAAACCGATGAACACGGAAACGAGCGGGTTGTCTGGACTCTGGAGAGTAAGCAAGAGCTGGGCAATCTCGAATCCCAGAAGGGACTGCTTACCAAAGGCAAGGTTGATCCGAAGTACAAGGCGAGGGCGGTGAAGGGCTTTCAAAGCCTTCTGACAGCGGCTTACTTCCCCGGCGGGGATGAGCTGGCCGAGATACGGAAGGCCGACTAGACAGTTTAAGACCGTGCGTCCGCGCGGGACAGTTTCCCGCGCCGCTCCGACAGTCAACACAAGACACTCCCGGGCGTGCTCGCTAGAGATAGCGAGTGCGCCCGGTTTTTCTTTTCCCGCTACACGGAGAGAAAAACATGCAGTGTCGAACAGACCCCGCCCCCCCCGCCCCCGACCGCCTCATGACCGAACGTGAGGCCGCCCAATTCTTGGGCGTGGCCCCCGGCACCCTCAGAGTTGCCCGCAGCACTGGCCCTCTGCCGGGCCGAATCTGGCTCCCCTTCATCAGGTTGGGAAGGTCCATCCGGTATGACCCCCACACCCTCCATCAATGGCTGGCTGCCCGCGTCGTGTCCGGGGAGGTGGCGCGATGACCGCGCGGGCGGACCCCATCACCCGCGCCGCATCGCTGGCCGCTGACTCGCTGGGCCGTCTGATCCGTCGCGCAGCCCAGGGCAACGCCGAGGCCGTCGCCGAGGTGGTGTCCCTGCCTGCGGACCTGCGCGGACTAGGGCGCCCGTTCGAGGTGCTGGTGGACATCATCAAGCGGATGGACGGCGAGCGCAGACCCATTACCGAAGACGCCGTCCTGGAGGAGGTCATCATCCTGGGCGAGTCAGGCGTTGCGCACGTCCTACTGGACCACGCGACGCCACCGACCCATGATCCGGCCCGCTGTGCCGGGCACGTCCGCGACTTCCTGCGGGCTGTCGAGCGCGACGCCCTGACCGCCCAACATCGGGCCGCTGTCCTGGCCGGAGACGATGGAACGGACCTCTTGGAGCGTCTTGTGTCCCTGGAACAGGACGGCGTCCACGGGCTGAAATTCGCCGGCCTGGGCGACCTCTCCGAACTAGCAGACGCGCCGTTGCCGTGGCTGGTGGACGGCTGGCTGTTGAGCGGAAACGTTACCCTGCTGGCTGCGCCCGGTGGTGTGGGAAAGTCCATGCTTTCCCTTGCGCTGGCCGCGTCCGTCGTGCATGGCCGTGCCCTGATCAATGGCATGGCACCCCTCGCCCAGGGCGCCGCCGTGATGCTGTCCTATGAGGACAACCGGACCGCCGTTGCAAAGCGTCTCCGTGCCCTGCAACGTCACCACAAGCTCGACGGCGAAGGGTTTGAGGCCGACCTCGACAAGCACCTGCATCTCCTCGACGATCCGCGCCCCTTGGCCGAGGTGGACCGCGCCGGGAATGTCCGCCCGACCGCGTTCTACACGGAGCTGGCCGCGACCGTCCGCAGGATGCAGCCGCGCCTGGTTGTGGTGGACACGCTCCGCCGAGCTGGCGGTGCATTGGACGGGAACGCCGCCGCCCACATCGGCGAACTACTGTCCCTTCTCGGCGACCTCGCACGGGAATCAGGAGCCGCCGTGCTGGTCCTGGCGCATGTCAGGAAGGGCACCGGGAAGGCTGACGCGGGCGCCGAAAACGTCCGGGGTAGCAGCGCCGCCACCGACGAGGCGCGCGGCGCCTGGGAGTTGCGCAAGACCGCCGACGGCAACCTGGAGCTGCATATCACAAAAACCAACTTCAGTGGAGACCAGAACCGCCTGCATCTCCGCGTCGTGCCTGTTGGGGATGCTGCCTGCCTGGAGTCCATCGGCGGCCCCGTGGCGAATGACCCGCGCGACGTGGAGGCGGCTGTCATGCGGTGGTTTCATGCCAACCCGGAGACAGTCATCAACCCCAACGGCGTGATCCAAGGGAAGGGCGCAGCGGGTGGGCTGGTCTCCGCAGTCCTGGCGTCCGTCACCTGGGCGCGCCACCGTGACGTCGAGGCCGCTGTCAACCGCCTGATTGCCGACAAGAAGTTGAACATCGAAACCACCAAGAAGGCAAACCGTCACAAGGTTGAGGCGCTGCGACCCGTCGAGGGGGTGTTCGATGAACTTTACACGGAGGAGGAAGGCGATGTCCCCTTCTGACCGCCCCGCAGGGTGCGCCGACCGGGTGCGCCAACCGCGCGTTTCCATTAAGAGGTTGACGCGGTTGACGCAGTTGACGCAAGAGGCAGATTCCCCCCCTAGAACCCCCCCTGTAAGCGGAAGGGGGCGTTGCACCGACGCGCCCCCCTTCGCTGACGCTACGGGGAGCGGATCGGCGACACCGCCCCAAGATGTCTGGCGGCTCCGCCGCATGGCCGCAGTGCGCGCCGTCATCCGTGATTTTGAGGCAGCGGGACTTCAGTACTGGCGGGATGTCCGCCCGCTTGTTGTCTACCTGGCGGAGCTGATCCGCCGCACAACCGCCCCCACGGGGGGCATGGAGAGAAACCCATGACCGAGAAACAGACCCAGCGGGTACTCCGTGCTGGCCACGGCCAGAACTTCGAGAACCCGCGCAAGAAACCCGCGCGGCCCGTGCCGCGCCTCTCACCGCCGAAGCCCCACCCGGACGCGCACACCCTGCGGGCGGTCCCCGACCGGAAAAAGGAACTCGCCAATGACTGACAATGTACGGCCCACAAAAAGACACACCGCCAAGACTAGGCCGGACTGCGTAGCCGCCACCGGGCGACGTGCCGACGCCCTGGCACTACGAATCAAAGGCCTGACATTCGCCGGGATCGGCGACGCTCTCGGCGTGGACACGTCAACCGCCTACCGCGATGTCCGCGCCGCGCTGGCCGCGACGCTGGCCGAATGCGCCGAACTGGCCGAACATCTGCGCGAACTGGAAAACCAGCGGTTGGATGAATTGCAGGCCAGCCTATGGGATAAGGCACTTGCGGGCGTGCTCCCCGCCGCCGACCGCATTCTCCGCATCATGGAGAGACGCGCGAAGCTCAACGGCCTTGACGCGCCGCAGAAAATCGCGCCCACGGACCCCACCGGGGAAAACCCCTACCTCACAATGAGCGACACCGAACTCCGCGCGCTGGCCGCGCAGATTCTGGAGGCAGACCATGATTGAAGCACTTCACCAAGTCCGCAGCCTGGAGGCCGCCGCCGCCGTCATCGCCCACGAACTGGAGGCCGCGCGTTCAGGACTGAGCCGCGCAGAGTCTGAGCTTGCACAGGAACTCGCCGATGGTGAGGGAGGACAGACGGCGCGCAAGACGATCACCAGGCACAGGGGGGAAGTCGCGGACATGGAGTCCGTCCTCCGCGCCCATATTGAGGCCGTCCGCATTGCCCGCGACGCCGCCGAGCCGGAGGCGCGCGCGGAAGTCGCCGACGCCCTGGCGGAGCTTCACGCGGCCCAGGACGCCGAGGCCGTGATCATCGAGCGCGCCGTGTCGGAGATGCACGCGGCGGCCCTGCGGCTCCATGTGCTGCATCATCAGGCCGAGGGGCGGGTCCGCGAGTTTTCAGCGGCATACCCGAAGCGAACCGCGCGCCTTGGGGTGGCGTGTTCACCCCGGAGTTTCCGCGCCCTCGCCGTCGCGCGGCTGGCCACTGGGCACCGCCTGATAACCGACATGCTCAAGGAGGCTTCCGATGGAGAATAACACCCCCCTCGCCCGCATGATCCGCGCCGCACTGGCCGAGGCTGTCCGCCCGCAGGAGCCTAACGGAAAACTTTCCGAGGCTATCCGCGCCGTTGCCCGGAGCCGGGAGACGGTGTTCCCCTTCCCGGAGCCAGGTCAGGCCCTGCCGCTGGGCGACATGCTCCGCGCTCGACATCTGCGCGAAAAATAGCTTCTCGGCATAGGGGGCACCTCCCCGCCCCCCGGCTGGCACCCGCTGGCCGGGGGTTTCTTTTGGACCGCCACAGAGGCCGCAGGGGGCACGATCACGACCGGGACGGGTGAACAGACCACCGGAGGGAGAAACGCGCTCTGCGGGGCTGTGGTATCGCGACTTCGCGCAACCGTGACGCCTCCACCGTGACCCGCTGACCGCCCGACCAGGTGCGCCGCACGGGGCTGTTTTCTGGGCACTGTGTGCCAAATGTGTGCCAAAACCTGACCGTGATGCAAAACAGCCGCAAGTGCTGCTATCTGCAAACCCTTGCGGCTGTTGTGTTTACCTGGTGGAGCCGAGGAGGATCGAACTCCTGACCTCTTGAATGCCATTCAAGCGCTCTCCCAACTGAGCTACGACCCCAGGAAGCCCGGACGATTTCTCCCGTTCAGGGCGGAGGGGATTATACCCGCCGCCCCCCGGCGAATGCAACCGCGCGGCGGCGCGCAAACGCGCCGGGAAAGGGCGCCCCCGG
>JAAYBR010000015.1 GCA_012730045.1 Candidatus Hydrogenedentota bacterium
CCGCCCCCACATGCGCGGATCCGGGGAGCACGATCGTAGGGGCGCCGCTTGCCGCGCCCTCTTCCGCCGTTCTGGCCCCGCCCCTGTGCGCGGGGGCATAATGCCTCCCGGGCGCGCCGCGGGGTGCGGCGGCCCGCGACGCATGGACAGGGAAAGGACAGGCACATGACACGGAGTTTCCTCCTGATGGCCGCCGGGCTGCTGCTGGCGGCGGGCGCGTTCGGCGAAGAGGCGGCGTTCAAGACGGCCGTGGCCCCCGTGGGGCCGGACACCCCGCGCAACAGCGAGGCGGCCATCATTCCGCTGAAGGACGGGTCGCTGCTCCTGGGGTGGACGGAGTTCTACGCGGGCAACGGCGCGGACCACGGCCCGGCGCGCATCCCGGGGCTGGTCTCGCGCGACGGCGGCCGCACCTGGGGCGAGCGGCGCGTGCTGGTGGAGAATGACGGCGGGTGCAATGTGATGGAGGTGAACTTCCTGCGGCTGAAGGACGGGCGCATCGCCCTGTTCTACTGCCAGAAGAACAGCGAGGACAAGGACTGCCGCGTCATGATGCGGACCAGCGCCGACGAGGGAAAGACCTTCGGCAACCCGAAACAGCTCAGCCCCGCCGGCAAGTACACCGGCCTCACCAACGGCCGGGCCATCCGCCTGCGCACGGGCCGGATTCTCCTGGAGGCGTGGGAGAACAACGACAGCTACTGCTGCCTCTCCGACGACGACGGGGAGACGTGGCGCGACTCGGCGCGCGTGAAGCCCGCCGACGGCGGCTGCTGGGAGCCCGCCTGCGTCGAGCTGAAGGACGACCGGGTCATGATGCTCATGCGGACCACCCTGGGCGGCCAGTACCGGAGCCTGTCCACCGACGGCGGCGAAACCTGGTCCGTCCCCGAGCCGACGGCACTCAAGGGCTCCGGCTCCCCCGTGTCCATCTCCCGCATGCCCGACGGCAACACGCTGCTGGCGGTGTGGAACCACGACCCGGCGACGGGCAAACGGAACCCCCTCACCGCCGCCGTCTCCCGCGACGAGGGCGAGACCTGGACCCATATACGCAACATCGAGGAGGGCACCGGCGACTCGTGGGCCTATCCCGCCGTCACCTGGCTGGAAGGCCGCGCCCTGCTCACGTACTTCAGCTACACCGGCGGCCACACGCTGTGGCTGCGGTCCATCCCCGCGCCGTGGTTTTCGGAGTAATGCGCGGCCGCGGCGCCGCCCGGAGGAACACGCCATGAAACGACTGGCCTCGCCGCCCGCGGAGCGGGCGCAGCGCCTCGCCCACTGCCCGCTGTTTGCGGACCTCGACCCCGCCGACCTGGCGTCGGTGGCGGCCTTCGCCGAGACCCGGCAGTATGACCAGGGGGAGATCCTCTTCCACGCGAAGGCCCCCGCCGAGGGGTTTCACGTGGTGGCGGACGGGCTGGTGAAGGTGTTCCGCACGGGGGCGGAGGGGCGCGAGCAGGTGCTGCACCTTTTCGGCCGGGGCGAGCCCTGCGGCGAGGTGGCCGTGTTCCACGGCGGCGCCTACCCCGCCACCGCGCAGGCCATGACCGCCGCGCGCACGCTCTACCTGTCGCGGACCGATTTCCTGGACGCCGCGCGGCGGCGGCCGGAGCTGCTCCTGACCATGCTGGGGGTGCTGTCCCTGCGCCTGCGGCGCTTTGTGGACCTCATAGACGACCTGTCGCTGAAGGAGGTGTCGGCGCGGCTGGCCCTGCGGCTGCTGGAGCTGGCCGGGGAGGCGGGCGCCGGGGGCGGGGGCGTGCCCCTGCGCGTGTCCAAGGCGACGCTGGCGGCCCAGATCGGCACCGTGCCGGAGACCCTGAGCCGCACCCTCGCCCGGATGCAGCAGCGCGGCGTGATCCTCGTCGAGGGGCGCACCGTCACCGTGCTGGACACCAAGGCCCTGCGCGCCGTCGCCGAGGGGGGGAAGGTCTGAGCCTCAGCCCTCGCCCATCTCCCCGAGCAGGCAGTCCGCGCCGCCCTTGACCACCAGGCGGATCTGCTGCCCCTCAATGGCCACCTGGATCGCGTTCAGGTCGAAGGTGTCGGGAAGCACGGCGATGCTCTCAATGTTCTCGCGCGGCACCAGCACGTTGGCCGCCAGCGCGTCCACCTGGGCGCCGCCGGGCAGGTTGCGCCCCACCATCACGCCCTTGGCCTCCAGAACAATCCACCCCTCGCTCTGGGTCTTGACCTTGCCCACATAGGACAGGGCCCGCTGCTCGCGGTAGTGTTTCAGCAGCTTCACGCGCACCATGTAGTCCTTCAGCATGTCTCAGGTCCTCCTCGTTGTGCGGGCTACAGGCCCGTTTCGAGTATAGCACGGACGGGTTGGACGGGGTGGACGAAGTGGACGGGGTGGACAGAGCGGATGGGGGGAGACGGCCTGAACACACGCCCGCCTCTCCTGGTCCATGCCGTCCACTTCGTCCATACCGTCCACACCTTCCCATTTCCGCCGTTTCACGGGGTTTGTGCTATAGTCTTGCGGGGGCGCGCGCCTTGGCGCGTCCGCCCCTCACGGGAAGACCGACACATGGCGATGTGCCCCCATTGCAGGCATCAGAACCCGCCCGGGGTGAGAATATGCGCCCGGTGCGCCAAACCGCTGGCCAACGCGACCAGCGAGGAGGCCACCCGCCTCGCCACCCCGCCCGCCGAGGACATGCAGTTCCGCCGGGGCCAGGTGGTCAACGGCCGCTACACGGTCCTCGACATGATCGGCCGGGGCGGGATGGGCTGCATCTACAAGGTCCATGACAACGTGCTGGGCGAGGACGTGGCGCTGAAGACGCTGCTGCCGCAGTTCCTGCGGGACAAGATGGTGGTGGAGCGGTTCTTCAACGAGGCGCGCATCGCCCGGAAGCTGGCCCACCCGAACATCGTGCGCGTCCACGACATCGGCAGCGCGGGCAAGGGCGTCTTCATCTCCATGGAGTATGTGCAGGGCGAGTCCCTGCGCAACATGATCGAGAAGCTGCCGCCGGGCAAGCGGCTCCCCGTGGCCGAGGTGCTCCGGATCATTGACCAGCTCTGCGTGGCCCTGGAGTACGCCCACCAGTACACGATCCACCGGGACATCAAGCCGGAAAACGTCATGATTGACCGCGACCGGCGCGTCAAGCTGATGGACTTCGGCATCTCGAAGCTCATGGACAACCCGCGCATGACCGGCACCGCCGTCGTCATGGGCACGCCGTACTACATGTCGCCGGAGCAGCTGCGCACGAGCCACGACGTGGACGCCCGCGCGGACATCTACAGCGTCGGCGTCGTCCTCTACGAGGTGCTCACCGGAAACATGCCCACCGGCGTCCCCCGCCCCGCCTCGCAGATGCTCGAGGACATCCCGCCCGCCATGGACGAGATCGTGGCGAAATGCGTGGACCCCAGCCCCGACCGCCGCTACCAGAACGCCGCGGAGCTCCGCGCCGCGCTGCAGCCGGTCATCGAGCTGGTGTCCAAGGGGAGGGACATCACCAAGGTCTCGCGCCGGCAGGCCCGCGGCGGCCGCGCCTTCCCCTGGAGAAAGGCCGCCGGATGGGCCCTCGCGGTCGTCATCGCCGGGGGCCTTCTGGTCGGTCTCGCCGGGCTGGGGCGCTCCTGGAGCGCCGCCGCCGGCGCCGTCCCCGGGGCGGCCGCCCCCGCCGTCGGCGGACGTCTCGGCGAGGTCCGCGGCCTGATCGGCAAGGTCCGCGCGCGCGTGGAGCCCCTTGCCGGCGCCTCCGAGGCCAACCGCGGACTGTTCACCGAGGCGGAGCGGCGGCGCGGCCTGCTGGACGCCGCCGGGGCCGGCGCCCCCGTGTCCGACGCCGAGGAGGTGCTCCGGTGCTACCTCGCCCTCGCCCTCGCCCGCCCCGGCATGGTCTTCGTGCCCGGCGGCCCCGTCACCGTCAACGGCGCCCCCGTCGTCGTGCCGGGCTTCCTCATGGACGCCACCGAGGTCACCATGGGAAGCTACGCCAAATTCGCCGCCGAGATCACCGGCGGATGGCGCGTCCCCGCCGAGGTCCGCGACATGATGGAGACCTACCCCGACTACCCCATGACCTGGATCTCCCTCTTCGACGCCCAGGCCTGCGCCGCCCACTTCGGCAAGACCCTCCCCAGCCGCGCCCAGTGGGCCCTCGCCGCACACGGCGGAAAGGACACCTCCGACATGTACCCCTGGGGCGGCGACTGGCAGTCCGGCGCGTGCAGCTGCCAGACCCAGAAACTCTCCCCCGTCGCCGCCTTCGACCGCGACCGCTCCTGGTGCGGCGTGGCCGACCTCGCCGGCAACGTCAGCGAGTGGACCCTCTCCCCCGCCGACCCCGCCGTCACCGGCCGCCTCCCCGATTTCGGCGACCTCCTGCTCGTCTGCGGCGGAAACTTCGCCGACGCCCCCGCGCCCCTGCGCACCGACCGGCAGGTCGCCTATGAGACCCGCGCGGCCACCCTCGGCTTCCGCTGCGTCCTCGAAATCGGCACCAGCGCCGCCGATGTCGCCGAGGTGCTTCGCCGCCTCGGCTGAGGCGCCCGCGGAATGGAAGGCGGCGGGAAGGGGGGAATATAATGGCCTGAGCGGGTCCGCCGCCCTTCCGCGCGCGGCCTTTGGGAGACTGCCTCATGACGTGGGAAGGGTACTTTTGTCTCGCCACCGTGGCGGTGGTGTTTGCGGGGCTTGCGGCGAACCGGGCCCCCGACGCCCTGCTCGTGGGGGCGGTGGTGCTGACGATGCTCGCGAAGATCGTGACGCCGGAGGAGGCCTTCTCCGGCTTCGCCAACCCCGAGATGCTCACCGTGGCCGCGCTGTTCGTGGTGGCGGCGGGGCTGCGCGAGACCGGCGCCCTGGAAATCCTCGGGCGGTGGGTGTTTGGCCGGGCGCGCACCGAGCGGGGGGCGCTGCTGCGCATGTCCCTGTGGACCACCTCGCTCTCGGCCTTTTTGAACAACACCCCGATCGTGGCCATGTTCATTCCCATTGTCACGGGATGGTGCCGCAAGCACGGCGTGGCCCCGTCGCGGCTGCTGATGCCCCTGTCCTTCCTGACGATCCTCGGCGGCACCTGCACGCTCATCGGCACCAGCACCAACCTCGTGGTGAACGGCATGATGCGCCAGGCGGCCGCGGCGGACCCGGCACTGGCCGAGTCCCTGCGCCCGATGGGCCTCTTCGAACTTTCGTGGCTCGGGCTGCCCACGGCGGCGGCGGGGGCGCTGTTCCTGGTCCTCTTCAGCCGGCGCCTGCTGCCGGAGCGCAAGGACTTCTTCGAGCGGATGCGCGACGCCTCGCGGGAGTACCTGGTGAATCTGGAGATTCAGCCGGGGTGCCGTCTGGCGGGGCAGACGGTGGAGGACGCCGGGCTGCGCCGCCTGCCGGGGCTTTTCCTGGTGGAGATCACGCGCGGGGAGCGTGTCATCACGCCGGTGGCGCCGACGCGGGTGCTTTCGGCGGGGGATGTGCTCACCTTCACCGGTGTGGCGGCGACGATTGTGGACCTGGAGAAGATTCCGGGCTTTGTGCCCGTGGGCGGCGAGGGCTACGAGGGGGGGGCCGTGAGCCGGCGCGACCGGGTGCTGTGCGAGGCGGTGGTTTCGGGGGCGTCCCCGTGCCTGGGGAAAACGGTGCGGGAGTCGAATTTCCGGGCGGCGTACAACGCGGCGATCATCGCGGTGCACCGGGGGGGCGAGCGCCTGGGGGGGAAGGTGGGGGACCTCTCGCTGCGTCCGGGGGACACGCTGCTCCTCCAGACGGACCCGCACTTCGAGCGGGTGCACCATAACAACCCGGACTTTCTGCTGGTGAGCGGCGTGGAGGATTCGCGGCCCCTCCGGACGGACAAGACCCTGATTTCGGCGGCGCTGCTGGGGCTGCTGGTGGTGCTGATGGCCACGGGCCTCATGCGCACCGTCACGGCGGCGTTTCTGGTGGCGGGGCTGATGGTGCTGACGCGGTGCATCTCCACATCGGCGGCGCGCCACGGGGTGGACTGGCAGACGCTGATCACGATCGGGGGGGCCTTCGGGCTGGGGAAGGCGCTGGTGAACTCGGGGTGCGTGGAGATGGTGGCGCGGGTCATCGCGTCGAACGCGGGCGTGTTTGGTCCGGGGGCCGTGCTGCTCGGCGTCTATGTGTTCACCGCCCTGGTCACGGAGCTTATCACCAACAACGCGGCCGCCGCGCTGGTGTTCCCCTTCGCCATAGGGATCGCCGGGCAGCTCGGCGTGGACCCCCGGCCCTTCGCCATCGCCGTGACCTTCGCCGCCTCGGCCAGCTTCCTCACGCCCATCGGCTACCAGACCAACCTGATGGTTTACGCCGCGGGCGGCTACCGCTTCACCGACTATCTCCGCCTCGGCCTGCCCCTGTCCGTCGTGCTGGCCGCCTGCGCACAGTTCATCATCCCCGTCGTCTGGCCGTTCTGACCGTTCGGGACGGTCCGACCTGTCCAGTGATTCCCGCCTCCTCCGGTTGCACCCGCCCCGTCCGGAACGGTACCATCTGCGGGCGGGGGGTCGAACCCAACCCCCATTCCGGGAGTGTTTTCGTGGCCGAAAAGCGAAAAAAAGACGCGCAGGACGCGCAGGGTACGGACCCGACACCGGAAGGCGCCCCGCTGGCGGCGGCGGACAGCGCGGCGGACGACCTGTCGGACGACGCGCTGCGCCTGCAGCTGGAGCAGTTTGAGGGGCCCTTCGAGGTGCTGCTCTACCTCATCCGGTCGCAGGAGATTGACATCTTCGACATCCCGATCCTGAAGGTCACGGAGCAGTACCTGCATTTCCTGGACCTGTTGCGGACGGAGAACCTGGACATTGCCGGGGAGTTCCTGGTGATGGCGGCCACGCTTATCCAGATCAAGTCGCGCATGCTCCTGCCCGTGGAGACGGACACGGAGGACGAGGAGGGGGTCGAGGAGGAGGATCCGCGCCTGGAGCTGGTCGAAAAACTGCTGGAGTACCGGCGGTTCCGCGATCTGGCCGCCGCGGTGGGCGACCTGGAGCAGACCCGCGCGGACTGTTTCGGGCGCACGGTCCGCCCGGTCTTCGATGACGAGCCCGAGGAGGACGGGGCCATCGAGGTGGAACTGTACGACCTCGTGAAGGCCGTGCGCGCCGTTTTGCGCTTCCTTGCCGACGACCTGTTCCACAAGGTCAGCCTCGACGAGGCGTCGGTGGACGACAAGATTGTCCGCATCGAGGACATCCTCCGCGAGAAGCCGGGGCTGTCGTGGGCGGAACTCTGCGCCGAATGCACCACCCGGGTCGAGCTGGTCTGCTGCCTCCTCGCCATCCTGGAGCTGTGCCGCATGCGCCGCATCCGGGTCCACCAGCACGCCGCCTTCGGCGACCTCCGCCTCTTCGCCCGGCCCGAAAACGGCCCCGAAAAAGAGCCCGCCGCCGGGGACGCGGCCGATGCCCCGGCCGCCTGACGACCGCGCCGCCCTGGGCCGCCGGGGGGAGCGGGCCGCCGCCTGGTTCCTGCGCCTGCGCGGCTACCGCATCCTGGGCCGCAACCTGCGCTATCCCCATGGGGAGATTGACATCGTGGCGAAGCGCGGCGGCATCGTCGCCTTCGTGGAGGTGCGCACCCGCGCCGCGGCGGACCCCGTGCCCCCGGAGCAGACCGTCACCCCGCCGAAACAGCGGCACCTCCGCTCCGCCGCGCGCCAGTACCTCGCCCGCAACCCCGACCCCGCGCTGAGCTACCGCTTCGACATCATCGGCGTCCTCTGCCCGGCCCGCGGCAAGGCCCAAATCACCCATTTTCCCGACGCCTTCCGCATGGACGACTGAGCGGGCGGTCAGTCCCCGGCGTCGCGGCATTCCCGGATGAGGCCCAGCGCGAGGTCTATCAGCTCGTCGGCCACGCGCGCGTGGAAGGCGTCGAAGGGCGCCCCCGCCTGACGGACCCGCGCGGTGGGGTAGATTCCCTGGCGGTGGAGCAGGCGCTTGAAGAAGTGGAGGGAGATGTCCAGATGCTGGTTGGAGAATCCCAGCACGGGCGCCAGCCGGGCGAACAGCGCGCGCGCCTCGTCACGCCGCCCCGCGGCGTGCAGGTTCCAGATCCGCACATAGACCTCGTGGAGGCCCGTGGGCATGAACGCGTGGACCCCGCGGTCCATCGCCTCGATCATCTGGGTGACGGCCCAGCCGCCGGAGACGTGCAGCCGCCCCCCGGTCGCCCCGAGCACCTGTGTGTACTTCACCCCCGCCGGGGCCACCTCCACCTTGAGGCAGCGGAAACAGGGAATCTCCCCGAACAGCCGGGCGATCAGCGGCACCGGCACCCCGAAACCGGCGGCGTCCCAGTCCTGGAGCATGAGGAGGGGCGGGTCCACGGCGGCCAGTTCGCGGACCGCCGCCGTGTACTGGGCGTCGTTCTCGTAGGCAAGGGCGGCAAGCACCCCGTCGCAGCCCAGCCCGGTCCACCGGCGCGCCAGCGCGATCCGTCGCGCGGGGTCGGGGTCCGACGCGCCCCCAATAACCACGCCGCGCCCCCGGGCAACGGCCACCACCGTGCGGACGGCATCCTCCCGCTCTGCGGGGGTGAGGGCGCCGGCCTCGGAGGCCATGACGGGAACCAAAAACCCCGCGACCCCGGCCCGCAACGCATAATCCGCGTGCGCCGCCAGGGCGCCCAAGTCCACTGCGCCGACTTCGGTGAACGGAACGTTAAGCGCGGTGATGATGCCGCGCCAGGGGGGCAGTTCCTTGTGCATCACGCCCTCCGCCCGCCGCGCCGAACGGGGCCGGACACGGACGGAGCGCCCGCGCCTCCCCGGTGGCGCGGCGCGCAGAAAAGCCGGACAGAAATACCGGTTACTTGGTGATGCTCTGGGAAACGGTGATGAGCACGCTGCCCACCGCCGTCATCACGCTGCCGATGATGAACAGGATGGTGGTGGAGCTCTGCGCGCGGGAAATCTCGGGACGGGTCAGCTTCGTGACGTGCTTCATGGGTGCTCTCCTTGTTGTACCGCCGGGGCGTGTCTTCACACTCTACCGGCCATGCGCCAAAATGTAGCACGCCCCCCGGGGGAAAGGCAATATCCATGTCCGCGGCGCGGCGGGGCGCTCAGACCCCCAGCAGGGCCAGCCGGGCCAGAAGGAAAAGCCAGAACGTCCCCACGCCCGCCATCAGGGCGGTTCCGATCCCCTCGTTTCCCGTGAAGAACAGGATTAGTCCGGAGACGAAGACCATCGCAGGCTTCCTTTCATCGGTGCGCCTTCCCCGCCACCCCCGGCCACAGGGCGCAATCTACCCGACCGGGCCGCAAGATTTCAAATGGACGCTTCGCTCGCGCCGCCCACCGCCCCTTCTCGTGGGATGTTTTGACGCGACACCCCGGTCTGTCCGCCGGCGGGTTTCAGGGCAATCGCACTAACGTCCGTCCACCCTTCCTGACAAAGAGTTCTTTCGTTCCCTGTTCCTTGTCCTCTTCAACGCTGAAAGCGTTGCCGAATATAGCCCAGGCCAGGCCGCCGCCCAAAGGGCCAGGCCTGCCCTGGGTTGCCCGGACGGAAAGAATCATGCCCCAACGGGGCAGCCGAAACGGGGACGGGCACCCAAAGACAAGGCCGGCGGGACGCCAGCGGTACGAAGAAGACCTGCGGGGCAGTTCCGTACCGCAGGCGTCCCGCCTGCCTTGTCTTCTTCCCGGCGCGCAA
>JAAYBR010000016.1 GCA_012730045.1 Candidatus Hydrogenedentota bacterium
CGCAAGGGCGGCGAGAAGTTCGCCGTGATCTTCGCCGCCATGGGCATCACCTTCGAGGAGTCCGAGTTCTTCCAGGCCGACTTCCGCCGCACCGGCGCCATCGAGCGCGCCGTGCTCTTCATCAACCTGGCCGACGACCCGCCCATCGAGCGCATCGCCATCCCGCGCATCGCCCTCACCACGGCCGAGTACCTGGCCTACGAGAAGGGCATGCACGTCCTCGTCATCCTCACCGACCTCACCAACTACTGCGAGGCCCTGCGCGAGATTTCCTCCGCCCGCAAGGAGGTCCCCGGACGCCGCGGATACCCCGGCTACCTCTACACCGACCTCTCGACCATCTACGAGCGCGCCGGACGCATCAAGGGCAAGGAGGGCTCCATCACCCAGATCCCCGTGCTCTCCATGCCCGAGGACGACAAGACCCACCCGATCCCCGACCTCACCGGGTACATCACCGAGGGCCAGATCATCATCAACCGGTCCCTCCACGCCCAGGGCATCTATCCGCCCGTGGACGTCCTCCCCTCCCTCTCCCGCCTCAAGGACAAGGGCGTCGGCGAGGGCAAGACCCGCGAGGACCACGCCAACGTCATGAACCAGCTCTACTCGGCCTACGCCCGCGGCAAGAACGCCAAGGAGCTGGCCGTCGTGCTCGGCGAGTCCGCCCTCAGCGACATTGACCTGCTCTACGTGAAGTTCGCCGACGCCTTCGAGGACCGCTTCATCCGCCAGGGCGAGGACGAGAACCGCACCATCGAGGACAGCCTCCAGATCGGATGGGACCTCCTGGCCCTGCTGCCCCGGACCGAGCTCAAGCGCGTCCGCGACGAGTACATCGAGAAATATCTGCCGAAACAAGAGAACGCGTGACCGGCGCGCGCGGCCCCCTGAACCGGCCGCCCGCCCCCCGGACATGAGGAGTGCCGACACATGGCGCAAACCGTCAACCCGACGCGCATGGAGATGCTCCGGCTGCGCAAGCGGCTGGTCGTCGCCAAGCGCGGGCACAAGCTGCTCAAGGACAAGCTCGACGGCCTGATGAAGGACTTCTCGCGCTACGCGAAGGAGTACAAGGCCGCCCGCCACGCCGTGGACAGCGAGCTGCCCGCCGTCCTCAAATACTTCGTCCTCGCCGAGGCCACCTCCTCCCGCCGTATCACCGAGGACGCCCTCGACAACACCCGCCAGGACATGAGCATCACCGTCAAGACGCGCCGCATCATGAGCGTCATCATCCCCGAGCTGGAGGTCTCCTACGGCGAGGCCGCCGGCGGCTACTCCCGCGTCCACACCTCCCCCGAGCTCGACAAGGCCATCTCCGGCCTCAAGGAGTTCATCGGCCGCCTCCTCAAGATGGCCGAGCTAGAGCAGACCGTGCGCCTCCTCAGCGCCGAGATCGAAAAGACCCGCCGCCGCGTCAACGCCCTCGAGCACACCTTCATCCCCCGCATGGCCGCCTCCATCAACCTCATCAAGAACAAGCTGGACGAGGCCGAGCGCTCCAACACCAGCCGCCTCATGAAGATCAAGCAGCAGCGCCTCGCCCAGGAAGAGGCGTAGCCGGCCCATCCGCGGATTCCCCTCCGCAGTTGCAAACAGTTGCCACGGGCATCCGTTTCTGGCATAATACTGAAAAGATTTTCCGGTGGGTGTTTCTATGAGCGGCTGGTCTTCCATCGAAATATGCGCGGGTGCCGGCGGACAGGCGCTGGGGCTTGAGCAGACGGGCTTCCATCATGTCCGGCTCGTTGAAATTGATCCGGACGCCTGTCAAACCCTCCGCCTGAACCGGCCCCTGTGGACCGTCACGGCGGGAGATGTCCGGCAGTTTGACGCAACCGCCTTCCGGGGCGTGGACCTTCTTGCCGGCGGCGTTCCCTGTCCCCCGTTTTCCGTCGCCGGACGCCAGCTGGGTCCGGAAGACGAACGGGATCTCTTCCCCGAGGCGCTGCGGCTGGTGGAGGAGACGGCACCGCGCGCCGTTCTTCTGGAGAATGTTCGCGGGATTCTTGACGCGCGCTTTGCCGAGTACCGCGCCGGCCTTCTGGCAACGCTGGGGAAGATGGGGTATGTCGGCGGGTGGAAGCTCCTGAACGCCTCGGATTACGGCGTCCCCCAGCTGCGCCCGCGCGCGATTCTGGTCGCCGTTCAGGCGGAGTTGTCAGATTCCTTCTCCTGGCCGGACAAGGTCTCCGTCCCCCCGCCCAGCGTGGGCAAATGCCTGCATGACCTGATGGCGGAGCGGGAGTGGCGGGGCGCGGACGCCTGGCGGGAGCAGGCGGCGGGCATCGCCCCCACGCTTGTCGGGGGAAGCAAGAAGCATGGTGGACCGGACTTGGGGCCCACCCGCGCCAAACGGCAGTGGGCCGCGCTCGGCGTGGACGGCAACGGACTTGCCGACGCCGCGCCCCCCCCGGAATTCACCGGAATGCCCCGCCTCACCGCAAGAATGACGGCACGCCTGCAGGGGTTTCCGGACAGTTGGCTCTTCTATGGGAGGAAGACTGCGGCCTACCGGCAGATCGGCAACGCATTCCCCCCGCCCATGGCGGCGGCGGTGGGGGCGCAAATTGCCGAATGCCTGCGGATCGCGGCGGGAAGAAAGGTCAGAATCGCATGAGGCATGAAGCATCCGCCCTCTTGTCCCAGGAACGAAAACTCTTCCACAAGCGGCTTCTGGCCGACGTGTTGACGGTGGACAAGGACGGCGTCCCCAGCAATGCGGACAAAGCCTCGCGCCTCTCCGTGGAGCTGGCGCGTGGAATCGCGGAAAGGCTCAAGGCGGAAGTGGGGGTGAAATTGGCGGGACAGACCAGCGGTCGCGCTTTCGAGGCGGTCACGGCGGAGTTTCTGCAGGCCACGTTCCCCGCACTGTCAAATCTGCGTCCGGGAAACTGGCAGATCATTCATGTCGGCAACCGCAATCGTATGGCCATTGCCGAATATGAGCAGTACGCCCACCTGACCGAGCTTCAGGAGGCGACCCGCAAGAGCCCCGAACTGGCCGCCATCCTCGGAAGCGACTACACCATCACCCCGGACGTGATCGTTGTCCGGAACCTTCTGGAGGACGCGGAGATCAACCGGGACGCCGCCCTGGTGGATGACCGGTCCTGCCTGCGGGCCGCCCTGCGCCGGAAAAACGGCGGGAAGCCCCTGCTTCATGCCAGCATCTCGTCCAAGTGGACCATCCGGTCAGACCGAAGCCAGAACAGCCGGTCGGAGGCACTGAACCTCATACGGAACCGGAAGGGACACCTGCCCCATATTGTCGTGGTCACCGGCGAACCCATGCCCAGCCGCCTCTCCTCCATCGCCTTGGGCACGGGCGACATAGACTGCGTCTACCACTTCGCCCTGTATGAACTGCTCGCGTCCCTGGAAGGGCTCGGGGCGGAGGACGCCCTGGAGTCCCTGAAGATCATGATGGACGGCAAACGCCTCAAGGACATTTCCGACCTTCCCATGGACTTGGCCGTGTGAGAATGGCCGCGCGGCGCTTGACGGTTCGCGGCCCGTTTATTTCCCCCCGCACTCCCGCCACAGGGACGCGATCCGCTTCTTGCCTTCGTCCGGGGAGGACTCATAGGCCGTCAGGACGCCCCGTAACCCCTCCGCCAGTTTGTTGACGGTGTCCGTGTAGGCCTGGTCCGCGGCGGCCTGGGAGGCCCCGGGCAGCCTTTCCAGGGCGCCGGATGCGAGCATCTCCCGGCGCGCCGCCGCCGCCGCAACATGGTCCAGGATGAGCCGCGCGTGGGCCGCCTCGTAGGTCCCGCCCAGACCGGCTTCCCGCAGGCGCGCCTCCAGCGCCCGGAACGGCTCCAGGTCCGCGGGCAGGCCGGGCGGCGGCGCGGCGGACGGCGGCGCATCCGGCACGGCGCGGGCCTCGGCGCCGCCCAGCAGGATCTGCACGCGCGCCGTGTCCGGTGTGCCGGCGTGGTCCAGAAAGACCGACCGCTCGTCGAAGGATTTCCAGGGGGCGCCGTTGACGAGCACGCCGGTCACGGGGCCGGTTCCGGTGGACGACAGGAACAGGCGCTTCGCGCCGAAGCGGATGGGGAAGCGCTGGTCGAGCTCCGTGATCCCCGCGGGAAGGTGCGGGCGCAACTCCAGCCCGTCGGCGCGGTAGAGGTACTCGAACAGGCCGCGGATGAGCGCGGCGGGCGCGCCCCAGTTGTCGTAGACGCAGTTGACCGGCTCCTTGGGCTGGTACACCTTGTTGCCGAAGTCCACCAGGGGGTTGTCGGTGCGCCACCGCTTGGCGAAGCCCAGCAGGTGCGCCACCGCGCGCCGCGCGTCGTCGTGCGCCCCCACGCGGCAGTACCCCAGGATCATGCGCGCCTCGGCCGTGGTCCAGTGGCCGCCGTTCACCCAGGTGCCGAAGGACCACAGCCAGTCCTTGGGCTCCGTGTACATGTCGTCAAGGCCGGGATAGTTGGTGATGATGACATCATGCGGGCGCAGCCCGGGAATGGACGCGATTTTCTCGTAGGTTTTCCGCGCCTGTGCGTCGTCCACAATGTTGAACGCCATGGCGTCGTGGTTGCAGACGGCCTCGAAATAGCCGTGCTTCTCCGCGCCGTACACGCCGTGGCGCGTGCCGTCGGGGTCCAACGACTTGATGAAATACCCCCCGTCCGTCTCCATCCGGGCGAGCCCCCGCCGCGCCGAATCGCGGCGGCCCGCGTACAGCGCCGCCTTCTCCGCGTTCCCCGCCAGCTTCTCCAGCTCCACCAGCCGGTCAAGCGCCGCGATGTACGTCACCGACAGGCCCGTGAGGTAGGACATGCCGTAGGTGCCGTCGGGCTTCTTCCAGCCCGCGTGGCTCGGCGCCAGCAGGTTGCCCGCCGGCCCCGCGAGAAACAGGTCGTTCTCCGGGTCGCGGCGCGTCTCGATGAAATGGACGCTGCGCTCCAGCAGGGGCAGGTAGCGCGCGGCGGCGGCGGCGTCCCGGCTGATGAGAAGCAGCTCCGCCTGCATGACCACGCCGGCCGCCGTGAACTCCATGCCCCAGTCGTGGATGTCAATGCGCCCGTCGCCCTGCTTGTGGTACACCAGCGTGGGCGACGCGGCGTCGCAGAGGCAGCCGTCCGGCCCGACCCATCCCTTCTCCCCCGCCGTCTTTCCGTCGCCGATGTGGGAGAACCACAGGTCCTGCGCGTTTTGCAGGAAGGTGGTGTGCGGCTCCGCGAGGAACGGCAGCGCGCAGTAGGTGGTGCCGTAGCTGTTCTGGATCCACCACGCGCCCCAGGTGGGCCCCTCCACAAACCCGTTCCACACCGGGGTGTAGAGCATGGCGATGTCCTGGTATTCCGGGTCCGGGTGGAAGACGCGGGCGCTGGTCTCCAGCAGCCGCAGGTAGTCCGTGTCCCCCGCGCCGCCGAAATGCCGGCCCTCGAACCGCTCCGCCGCCCATCCCCCGGCGCATGCCAGCGCCGCCACAGCCATCGCAAGAGCAATGCTCTTCTTCATGGTCCCGCTCCTTTCGCGCGCCCGCCGGGCGGCGACGCCGCCCCATTGTATGCCCCGGGCGCCGTTTCTTCCAACCGCCCGCCTCGCGCCCAAGATCGCCGAATAAGCGACGGCGCATGCGTTCGCTCCAGGGCGCGGCAAGCGGCGCCCCTACATGCGCGCGCCGCGGGCATACGCGAAGAGACCGGGCGTTCCGCCCGTAGCGGCGCCCCTACGGGTGCATACCCGAGGCGTGGGCAGGTAGGGGCGCCGCTTGCTGCGCCCTCTTCGCATGCTCGGGAGAGCCTGCCGGTCGCGGCGGCCGCCCGCCGCGGTATACAATCTTGGCCTGCGGCGCGGCGCGCGCCCAACAGGGAGACTCCCCCATGGCGGAACAGTTCATCTTCACCATGCTCGGCCTGAACAAGTTCTACGGCCAGAAGCAGGTGCTCAAGGACATCAACCTCTGCTTCTACCCCGGTGCCAAGATCGGCATCGTGGGCGAGAACGGCTCGGGCAAGTCCACGGTCCTGCGCATCATGGCCGGGCTGGACCCCGATTTCCAGGGCCGCGCCGAGCTGAGCCGGGGATACACCGCCGGCATGGTCGCCCAGGAACCCGTTCTCGACCCGGACAAGACGGTCCGCCAGACCATCGAGGCGGCCTTCGCGGGCACCATGGCCCTGCTGGACGAGTTCAACGCCGTCTCCATGAGCATGGGCGAGATCACGGACGACGACGAGATGCAGAAGGCCCTGGACCGCATGGGCGCCCTGCAGGACAGGCTGGACGCGGCGGACGCCTGGAACCTGGACCAGCGCCTGGCCCAGGCCGGCGAGGCCCTCTGCCTGCCCGACGACGACCGCCTCGTCGGCACCCTCAGCGGCGGCGAGAAGCGCCGCGTGGCCCTGTGCAGGGTCCTGCTGGAGCGCCCCGACCTCCTGCTGCTCGACGAGCCGACCAACCATCTGGACGCCGAGACGGTGGACTGGCTGGAGACCCAGCTCCGCGACTACCCCGGCACGGTGATCATCGTCACCCACGACCGCTATTTCCTCGACAACGTCACCAAGTGGATCCTGGAGCTGGAGGGCGGCCACGGCATCCCCTGGGAGGGCAACTACTCCTCCTGGCTGGAGCAGAAGCTCGCGGGCCTCGCCGACCAGGAGAAGGGCGGCTCGCCGCGCGGCCGCGCCCTGCGCCACGAGCTGGACTGGATCCGCATGGGCAACAAGGCCCGCCGCGAGATGAGCCGCGCCCGCCTCGGCCAGTACGAGCAGCTCGTCGCCCGCGAGAACGCCGCCGCCCGCGGCGACAACGCCGTCATGCGCATCGCCCCCGGGCCGCCCCTGGGCGACCAGGTGATCGTGTTCAACGGCGTCTCCAAGCGCTTCGGCGAGCAGGCGCTCTTCGAGGGGCTGGACTTCATCGTGCCCAAGGCGGCCCTCGTGGGGATCATCGGCCCCAACGGCACCGGCAAGACCACCCTGCTGCGCATGCTCGTGGGCCAGGAGACGCCCGACGCGGGAAGCGTCACCCTCGGGGCGTCCGTCCGCTTCGCCTACGCCGACCAGGAGCGCACCGCCCTGCGCAACGACGTCAGCCTCCTCGAGGAGATCGGCGGCGGCATGGACGAGGTGGTCCTCGGCAAGGAGCGCATCCCCCTGCGGAAATACCTCGCCCAGTTCGGGTTCCGCGGCGCGGACCAGCAGAAGATGGCCGGCCAGCTCTCCGGCGGCGAGCGCAACCGCTGCAACCTCGCCAAAGTGCTCAAGGAGGGCGGCAACGTCCTGCTCCTCGACGAGCCCACCAACGACCTCGACGTGAACACCCTGCGCCTGCTGGAGGAGGCCCTCCTCGACTTCAGCGGCTGCGCCCTCGTCATCAGCCACGACCGCTTCTTCCTCGACCGCATCTGCACCCACCTCCTCGTCTTCGAGGGCGACGGACAGGTGCGCTGGTTCCAGGGCAACTACCAGGAATACGAGGAGTGGCGGCTCAACGAGCTCGGCACCCGCCTCTTCGAGAACCGCCGCGCCCGCTACCGCAAAATCGTCAAGGCCTGACGGAAAAGGCGGGAACACTCACACGGAGCCACGGGGGCGCGGAGAAGAGAGAAGAGAAAGAAGTGAGACG
This sequence comes from Candidatus Hydrogenedentota bacterium, assembly GCA_012730045.1. NCBI lineage: Bacteria > Pseudomonadati > Candidatus Hydrogenedentota > Candidatus Hydrogenedentota bacterium. The sequence goes on from JAAYBR010000016.1 coordinate 7,591, forward strand.
GAATAAACGATTGGGCCGCCCCCCTGTCCGGAGTGTCGCCCCTTCTTTTGGGCGTTAACCCGCTCCGCGTGATCCACATCTTCCGCAGCCCCTCCTCCAGAGTCTCCGCCGCAAGACAAGAGGGCTGGACGGGGCTTGGCAACAACGACAGGCACCAGGGAAAAAGGAGCCGGTCTTCCCTGCTGTCCCCTCCCCTTTCTTCTCTTCGTGACTCAGTGCCTCCGTGTGAGCACCTCCGGAGAAACGCGGATCAGTCGCCGCGCTTGATGCGGGCGCGCATGTCGGCGATGACGATGTCGAGGATCTCGTTCAGGCTGGTCTTGGGCGCGTAGCCGATGGCCTGGGCGATTTTTTCCAGGCTCGGCTCGCGGTGGCGCATGTCCTCGTAGCCCGGGCCGTAGGCCTGCTCGTAGGGCACGTAGCGGAGGACGGAGGCGCTGCCCGCCCGCTCGATCACGCGGGTCGCCAGATCCTCCATGGAGACCCGCTCGTTGTTCCCGATGTTGAACACCTGCCCGTTCACGGCGTCGCTGCCCATGAGCGTGACCAGCGCGGGCACCACGTCGCCGACGTAGGTGAAGCAGCGGGTCTGTTGTCCGTCGCCGAACACCGTGAGCGGCTCGCCCAGCAGCGCCTGGCGCACGAAGGTGGGGATCACCATGCCGTAGCGGCCCGTCTGGCGCGGGCCGACGGTGTTGAAGAGGCGCGAGATGACCACGGGGTGGCGCTTCTCGCGCCAGTAGGCCAGCGCGAGGAACTCGTCAATCTCCTTCGACGCGGCGTAGCACCAGCGGTGCTTGTCCGTCGCGCCGATGACCCGGTCGTCCTCCTCGTGGAAGATGTCCCGCGAGCCCTTGCCGTAGACCTCGCTCGTCGAGGTGATCAGCAGCTTGCGCCGGTAGCGGCAGGTCTCCTCCAGCACCGTCTCCGTGCCCCGGATGTTGTTCACAATCGTGCGGATCGGGTGGTTTACCACCAGCTGCACCCCCACCGTGGCCGCCAGATGGTACACCACGTCCACCTCGCGCACGAGGTCCCGCACGATCTCCTGGTTCATGGTCGAGTCAATGATGCAGGTGATCTCCGGCAGGTGCTCGATGTTCTCGAAACGGCCCGTGCTCAGGTCGTCCAGCACCCACACCTGGTCCCCCCGCCGCACCAGCTCCTCGCACAGATACGACCCGATAAACCCGGCTCCGCCGGTCACCAACACGCGCATGGTGTCTGTTCTCCCTGAAAAGAGGCGTCCCGCGGGGCGAACCGCCCCGCACCCATCCAGTATAACAGCCCCGCAGGCGGAAATGTCCGCCCTCCCGGACAGGAAAGAGGGAAACCACCGATGAACAGTGACGAACACCGATGGGGAAAGGGACGGAAGCTTCGCTTCACTGGCGGGCCGCCGCCGCCCAACAAGTGTCTTCCATCGCCGTTCATCGGTGGTTAAATCCCCCTCTCTCCAGGAAGATGACACCATTTCCCGGCGCGGCGGGTCAGGGAAATGGTATCTTGGCGGAACGACACGCAACGCAAGGAGGCCGGCCATGGCGAAGACATCCCGGGGCATGACCCCATTGGCGCTGGCACTGCTGCTGGCGGCGGTGTGCGCGGGCGGCGCAGGAGCGGCGGACCCCGCCGACCCGTATGTCCATCCGCCGGAAAAGCGGTTCTGGGACCCCGCGGCGGATGACGCGTTCCTCCAGGAATGGGTGGAGCGCGTTCCCACGGAGAGCCCGGTCACCTCGGTGGCCGTGGCGGACGGCGCCGCCTTCGCCGTGCGCGACGGCGCGCTGTTCCGCGTGGCGGGCACGGCGCTGGAGACGGTGCCCGGCGCGCCGGAGGCCGTGGAGCGGCTGGCCGCGCCGGACGGCCGACTGTGGGTGATGGCGAAGGGCGGTCTCTTCGTGCGCGAGGGGGACGCCTTCCGCAGGGTGGACGACCGGCCCGTCGTGGATGTCTGCCTGCACGGGGACGGGGTGGTCGCCGCGACGCGCCAGGACCTCTTCCACGTCGGCGAGGACGGCCTGACGCCCTTCGCGCCCGAGGGCGGCTACCGCAGCCACAACGCCACCTACGACATGGAGGACGGCACCCAGCTGCTGGACGAGCCGGTGACCTTTGGCCCCGTGTCGCGCATCGCATCCCACGGCGGCACGGTCTACGGCCTGCGGCCGCGGCAGGTGGTCATGTTCGACGGCTTGGCCGTCACCCCGGAAGTGGCGGACTGGGGGCTGCTGCCCTCGCCCGTGGTGCGCGATTTGGCGTCCCTCGGAAGCCGCCTCTTCATCGCGACCGACCGCGGGCTGGGCGTGCTGCGCGGCATGTCGTTGACCACGCTCGACGGCGCCGGCGGCCTCCCCTTCGAGGACACCACCTGCCTCGCCCGGGGCTTCGACCGCGACCTCTGGATCGGCACCAGCCGGGGCGCGGTCCGCATGACCCGCGACGGCGACTTCCACTTCTTCGGCGAGGGGCTCTGGCTGCCCGACGGCCGCGTGAACGCCGTGGCGGCGGGGGACAAGACGGTCTATGTCGCCACCGACGGCGGCCTGGCGGTCCTCCACTACACGCCGTGGACCCTGGAGGCGAAGGCGAAGTTCTACGAGCGGCACCTGGAGGAGTGGGGCCACAAGCGCCTCGGCTTCACGCATGTCCTCCACTGGGGCGGGGATGAACTGGGCTGGGTCCGCGAGATCAGCGACAACGACGGCGGCCACACGGCCCCCTACCTCGCCGCCATGTCCTTCAAGTACGCCGCCACGGGCGACGAGGCGGCCCGCGCCGAGGCCGTGAACACCTTCCAGGCCATGGCCTGGCTGGAGGAGGTCACCGGCGTGCCGGGTCTCATCGCCCGCGCGATCTGGGTGCCCGGCGCGGACGCCGGGGAGCGGTCGCAGCACGGCTCCGGCGGGCTGCCCGCCCGGTGGTTCCCCGCCGCCGACCCCCGCTTCGAGTGGAAGGGCGACACGTCGAGCGACGAGGTGGTCGCCCATTTCTACGCCGTGGGCGTGTTCCACGACTATGCGGCCAAAGGGGCGGACAAACAGCGCGCCGCGGAGCACCTGCGGCGCATCGCCGACCACATCATCGGCAACGGCTGGAAGCTCCGCGACGGCAACGGCGAGATGACGCGCTGGGGCCGCTGGGACCCCGAATACCTCCTGCGCCCCTACGGGGCCTACGCCATCGGCCTGAACGGCCTCCAGGCCCAGACCTTCGCCACCGTGGCCGGCGGCGTCACGGGCGACCCGAAATACGACGCCGCCCTCCGCCAGACCGTGGAGTGGGGCTACCACCGCCACATCGGCAAGCAGAAGCTCACCTTCCCGCCGGAGTTCATCACCCCGTGGGACGACCGCCTCGCCTTTGAGAGCTACTTCGTCCTCCTGCGATACGCGAAAGACCCGGTGCTCCGGACCATCTACCTGCGGAGCCTCGAGCGGAGCTGGGCCGTCAAGCGCATGGAGCGCGTGCCCTGGTACGCCTTCGTCTACAGCGCCGCCACGGGCAATGACTGCGACACGACGGACGCGGCGGACCACCTCCGCCAGTGGCCCCTCGACCTGCGCACCCACAGCTACAGCAACTCCCACCGGAGCGACCTCGACCCCGTTCCCGACCTGCCGAATTACGGCGGCGGCACGCGCGCCATGACCCCGCGCGATTCCGGCCCCAAATACGACAGCCGCAGTGCCCTGCCCCACGACGGCGGGTCCGGCGGCCGCACCGTCCTCTCCCCCGCCGTCTGGCTGGAGGACTACTGGATGGGCCGGTACTACGGGTTCATCCAGCCGCCCGCCGCCGAGGCCGCCGCGCTCCCCGGACCGCCCGACCCCGTAATCGCCGGGCCCAGGGGCGCCAAGCCCTACGCGGGTCCGCCCCGGCCCGAAGGGCTGATCCCCGGGGAATAGCACGCGCCTGAGACGTTCCGACAAGGGATTGCCGCGCTGACCCAGAGCGCGGACCGGGGCGTTGGCGGGCACGAGATTGCTTCGCTTCGCTCGCAATGACGGGCGTTTTCAGTCATTGCGAGCGAAGCGAAGCAATCTCGTGCCCGCCACGACCCCGACTACACCCGTCAGGGCGAGCGAAGCGAAGCCGTCTCTTGACCGCCGCGCCTGCACCTCGCACGGCCCGGCGCCCGTGGCCCCGGCAACCGGGGTCTTTTTCGATTTTCTCCCCTGAAATGGGGTATAATCACACGACCGAAGTGCATTCCGTCGCGCGCGTCGGCCCATGGGCCGCGCACGGACGGAATGTTTGTGTATCTGGGCGTCTTGGCCCTCCCCACGGAACCAACGAAGGAGCACCACACCATGAGCGGCAAGGTTGTTGCAGTGGCCGGCGCCACGGGCGTCGTCGGACGGGAAATGCTGCGGGTCCTCGAGGACCGGAACTTCCCCGTGAAGTCCATCAAGCTTCTGGCGTCGGAGCGCTCCCGCGGCAAGACCCTGAAATACAGGGGCGAGGACCTCCCCGTCGAGGTGCTGTCCGACGACTCGTTCAACGGCGTGGACATCGCCCTGTTCAGCGCGGGCGGCGGCACGAGCAAGCGCTTCGCCCCGTCGGCCGCCAAGGCCGGCTGCGTCGTCGTGGACAACTCCAGCGCCTGGCGCATGGACCCCGGGGTGCCGCTGGTGGTGCCCGAGGTGAACCCCGGCGACATCCAAAAGCACAAGGGTATCATCGCCAATCCCAACTGCTCGACCATCCAGATGGTCGTGGTTCTGAAGCCCCTGCACGACGCCGCCCGCATCAAGCGCGTCGTCGTGGCCACCTACCAGGCCGTTTCCGGCGCGGGCAGCGCCGCCCTCGGCGAGCTGGCCGGGCAGACCAAGGCCCTGGTCGAGGGGCGCCCGTACCCCCCGAAGATCTTCCCGCACCAGATCGCCTTCAACGTGATCCCACAGATCCCGCAGTCGGACGCCTTCACCGCGAACGGCTACACCAGCGAAGAGATGAAGATGATCAACGAGACCAAGAAGATCATGGGCGACGATTCCATCATGGTCACCGCCACCACGGTCCGCGTCCCCGTGCACACCGGCCACAGCGAGTCCGTCAACGTGGAGACCGAGAAGAAGCTGACCGCCGGCCAGGCCCGCGAACTCCTCCGCAAGGCCCCCGGCGTCATCGTGCAGGACGACCCGGCCGCCCAGCTCTACCCGCTGGCCGTCAACGCCGCCGGCCAGTACGACACCTTCGTCGGCCGCATCCGCGAGGACGTTTCACACCCCAGCGCGCTGGAGATGTGGGTGGTCGCCGACAACCTCCTCAAGGGCGCCGCGTCCAACGCCGTCCAAATCGCCGAACTGCTGTAACTCCCCCCGTTATTCCCTCCGGGCGCGCGGTTTCGGCCGCGCGCCCGGTTTTCTTTTCCCCCCTGATCGCCGGATAAGGCGGGGGACGGGATCAGGTGCGTTATGTGAACGCGCAGGGGAAGGCGCGCTGTCGTGAAAGGGATGCACCTCACCTACCGGGTGAGACGGTCCTGCCGGGAAAGAAGAGGGCGCGGCAAGCGGCGCCCCCACATGCGTGAACCGGGGCCCACGCAACAGCACGGAATCCCCGCCCGTAGGGGCGCCGCTTGCCGCGCCCTGGAGCGGACACATAGGCCGTCGCTTATCCGGCAATCCGGGCCTCCCCCTACCGCTTGACTTCTAACAATGGCTGCGCTTACAATGTGGGCGGAAGAACCGGAACAGACCGGCCAACCCGGAGAATTCGCCATGTCGCTCAACCAGGAACTTCAGCTCGAACGGCCCATGGACGACATCCGGCATGAGCTCATCCTCAATGTTGTGCGGACCGCGAACCTCATGTCGCTCCAGGGAAACACGCTTTTTCGACGCTACGGGCTCACAGAAGCGCAGTTCAACGTCCTCTTCGCCCTCAAGTACAAGATGCGGGACTGGACCCAGTCCGACCTGAGCAAGCGCCTCGTGGTCACGCGGGCCAGCATCACCTCCGTGCTCGACAAGCTGGAGGCCAAGGCGCTGGTGCGCCGGGTGGCCGTGGCGGGGAACCGCCGCATTTACCATGTGGAGCTGACGGACCGGGGTTGCACCATGGTGGACACGGTGGAGCCGGCCTACCGGAAGGCGGTGCATGAGGCCTGCCGGCCGTTGACAGACGCCCAGTGCCGGGCACTGATCCGGCAGCTGGAGGAATTGCGGGCAGGGGTCACCGGGGTTAACCAGGGCTGACACGCAAAAACACCCACCCCCGCCGGGCGCGCCCGGCGGTTAGGGAGAACCGCCCCATGCCAGGAAAATCCGGCCGGACCGCCGTCATGGACGCCTACCCCCGCAGGGGGTTCTGGGGGCTCTTCGCCACCCAGTTCCAGGGCGCGTTCAACGACAACCTGTTTCAATACATCATCATCTATTTCCTGCTGGAGGCCCACTACGCCGTGGACGGCGTGGCGGGGGCGGCGGAGATTTCCCTGTTCGGCCTGACGTTCAAGTCGGGGGATTTTGTCCCCAACGCGGCCACCGTCCTGTTCTCCCTGCCCTTCATTCTGTTCCCCTCGTTCTTCGGGGCGCTGGCCGACCGGCTGAGCAAGGGGACCGTGGCCCAGTACACCAAATACCTCGAAATTGTCATCATGATCCTGGGCGGGGTGGCGTTCTACGTCGCCCACGTGCCCGCGCTCTGGGTGGTCCTCTTCCTCATGGCCACGCAGAGCACCATGTTCAGCCCGGCCAAATACGGACTGCTGCCGGAGATGCTCCCCGAATCCCGCCTGTCCTGGGGCAACGGCATCCTCCAGATGGGCACGGTGGTCTCCATCATCGTGGGGGTCGGCATCGCGGGGCCGGTCTTCGAATGGTGCCGCGGGGCCCCCTACAAGGCCTCGGTGATATTGACGGGGCTCTCCGTGGTGGGCACCCTGACGGCCCTGCTGATCACGCGCCCCCCGGCGGCCAACCCCCAACAGCGCATCCCCCTGATGCCCTGGTCGGGCATGGGGCGCTACCTGCGCGTGATCTGGTCGGACTCCGTGCTGCTCAATGTCACCATCGGCTACACCTACTTCTGGTTCGCGGGCACCCTGTCGCGCAACGCCATCACGACCTACTCCCTGACCGTGATGGACTACAGCGCGACGCGCAACTCCATCCTGCTGGCCGCGGTGGCGCTGGGTATCGGCGCGGGCGCCCTTGTGGCGGGCTATCTGTCGCGCGGCAAGATCGAGCAGGGATTCATTCTCATCGGCGCGGTGGGCATGGCCGTCACGGGTGTGCTGGTCTCCATCCCGAAAGCCGTCATCGAGTCCACCCTGGTGCCCGCCGTGGCAGCCGTGGTTCTGCCGCTGGTCGGCGGCGCGGACGGCGCGGTCGGCGGCACGCTGGTGCAGGCGGGGGGCTACTTCCTTTTCCTGACAGCGGCGGCGACGGCGCTGGGCGCGTTCGCGGGCGTCTTTGACGTGCCCCTCGCGGCGACGCTCCAGCAGCGCGCGCCGCGCCAGATGAAGGGGGGCATCATCGCCGCGACCAACATGCTGACCTTTGTCGGCATGGCCGCGGCGGGCGGGCTCCTCCTGGGCCTCCGCCGCATTGGACTCACCCCGCTCCAAGTCTTCTTCATCCTCGGCATGGTCTCCCTCGGCATGGGTGTCTACATCGCCTGGCGGATCCCCCTGCTGGTGCTGCGCGCCCTGCTCTGGCCGCTCGACGGCATCCTGTTCCGCCTCATGGTGACCGGACGAAACCAGCTCCCCGAGGCCGGGCCCGCCCTGCTTGTGGCGGACCATGACTCCCTGATTGACACCCTGCCGCTCCAGATGGCCACGGAGCGCGAGGTGGTCGTGGTGCTGGAGCGGCGCGGCCTGGAGCATGCCTGGGTGCGCCGCCTCGGCAAGTGCCTGCACCTGCTGCCCGTGGACACGTCCACCGAGGAGGGCCTGCACGAGGCGGAGGCCGCCGTCCGGCGGATGCTGGCGGAGGGCTGGATCGTGTGCGTGAGCCGCGAGCGCCAGCTCCACGCCGACGGGCTCGAGGTGCCCTGGTTCCGCGACTACCACGCCCTGGCGGCGGAGGCGGGCGCGCCCGTGATTCCCGTCTCCATCACCCGCCTGTGGGAGCGCGTGTACATCTTCCGCGACAACAGACTCCAGTGGCGCTGGTGGGGACGCCTGCGCTACCCGGTGCAGGTGGCTTTCGGCGCGCCGCTCCCGGCGGGCACCCCGGCGGTGGCCGTGCGCCACGCCGTCGGCGTGGAGGGCATGGAGGCCTATCTCCACCGGCCCTACGCGTACCGCCTGCTGCAGCACGGGTTTGTGCGCATGGCGCGCCGCCGCCTGCGCTTCATGGCGACGGCGGACGGGCTCTCGGGCGAGCTTTCCTACTTCAAGGCCCTGGTCGGGGCCATCGTGTTCGCGCGCAAACTGAGAAAGATCCTCGGGCCCGGCGAGATGGTGGGGCTGCTCGTGCCCTCGACCGTCGGCGGCGCGCTGGCGAACATCGCGGTGCAGATGCTCGGGAAAATTCCGGTGAACCTCAACTACACGGCGACCTCCGAGACCATCGCCTCCTGCGCCCGCCGCTGCGGCATCACGCACACCCTCACATCGCGAAAGTTCCTGGAGCGCCTTCCCCTGGACGTGCCCGGCACCCCGGTCTACCTGGAGGACATCCGGGAATCCGTCACGGGACGCGACCGGGTCATCGGGATGCTTCTGGCACTGTTCGCCCCCGTGCACCTGCTGGACCGCATCCTCGGCGCGGCGCGCCGGACCGACGAGGACCTGGCCACCGTCATCTTCTCCAGCGGCAGCGAGGGCGAGCCGAAGGGCGTCATGCTCACGCAGCGCAACGTGATGACCCTCGTCGAGTCCGCGCAGGAGGTCTTCCCCCACAACTGGAACTCCTGCGTGGTGGGTTTCCTCCCCCTGTTCCACTCCTTCGGCTACGCCGTCTGCCTGTGGACCCCGCTCCTGGCGGGCATCCGTTCCGTGTTCCATCCGAACCCGCTGGAGCCCAAGGCCATCGGCAACCTCATCGAGAAGCACGGCGGCTCCATCATGGTGTGCACCGCCACCTTCCTCCAGGGCTTCATCCGCCGCTGCGAGCCGGGCCAGCTCAAGTCCCTCGACTTCGTGGTGGGCGGCGCGGAGAAACTGCCCGCCCGCGTCCGCGACGCCTTCAACGAGAAGTTCGGCATCGTCCCCGTCGAGGGCTACGGCACCACCGAGTGCGCCCCCGGCGTTTCGGTCAACAGCCCCGACTGCCCCTCGCCGGGCTTCTTCGTGCGCAACCTGAAGCACGGCTCCATCGGCCGGCCCATGACCGGGCAGGCCGTGCGCGTGGCGGACCCGGACACGGGGGCGGACCTGCCCGCGGGCGAGGCGGGCGAGCTGCTGGTGAAGGGGCCCAACGTCATGAAGGGCTACCTGGCCGACCCGGAGCGCACCGCGAAAGTGCTGCGCGACGGCTGGTACGCCACGGGCGACATCGCCGCCCTCGACGACGAGGGCTTCATCACCATCACGGACCGCATCGCGCGGTTCAGCAAGATCGCCGGCGAGATGGTGCCCCACACCCGCGTGGAGGAGAGCCTGCACGCCCTGCTCGGCCTCACCGAGCAGTCCCTCGTGGTCGCGGGCGTGCCCGACACCGCCAAGGGCGAGCGCCTCGTCGTCCTCCACATCCTGGAGGACGCGCAGCTCGACGAGCTGCTGGAGAAGCTGGACGCCTCGGACCTGCCCAACCTCTGGAAGCCCAAGGCGAACAACTTCTACCGCATCGAGGCCATCCCCGTCCTCGGCACCGGCAAGATGGACATCAAGCAGGCCAAGCGCATGGCCCAGGCCCTCGACCTCGGAGAATAGGGCGGGGCGCCCACGGACCACGGACGAACACGGACCCGCACGGACGGACACGGACAAAAACTGAGCCCCTGACACGGTTTATCTTGTCCGTTTTTCGTGTGTTCTGTGTGTTCCGTGGTTCCCCGTGTCTTTCTCCCCGCCTTCGCCGTATACTATCCCCGGTGCGCGTCCGCCGGGGACGCGCCGTGCCGCAACCACCGACCACGGGAACACGCATCATGGAAAAACTGGACCGCCGCTCCTTCCTGGGCGCCGGCGCGGGCCTGGCCGCCGCGTCCGCCTTCACCATCGTCCCCCGGCACGTGCTGGGCGGGGCGGGGTTCACCGCCCCGAGCGACAAGCTCAACATCGCGGGGATCGGCGTGGGCGGCATGGGCGCCCACAACCTCAAGGCCATGAGCGGCGAGAACATCGTGGCCCTGTGCGACGTGGACCATATCTACGCCGCCAAGACCTTCGCCGAGTATCCGCAGGCGCGCCGCTACAAGGACTACCGCGAGCTGCTGGACAAGGAGAAGGACGTGGACGCCGTGCTGATCGCCACGCCGGACCACACCCACGCCGTGATCACCCTGGCGGCCCTGCGCGCGGGAAAGCACGTCTACTGCCAGAAACCCCTCACCCACACGGTCTTCGAGGCGCGCAAGGTGGCCGAGGAGGCCGCGAAGTCCGGGCTGCGCACGCAGATGGGCATCCAGGGGCACTCGTCCGACGACATGCGCAAGCTCTGCGAGTGGGTCTGGTCGGGCGCCATCGGCCCGGTGCGCAAGGTGGCCGCGTGGTCCAGCATCTGCTACTACCCCTGGGGCCACGCCTACTGGAGCTCCCAGCTCGGCGTGCGGCCCGCGGAAACCCCGCCCCTGCCCGAGGGCATGGACTGGGACCTCTGGATCGGGCCCGCGCCCATGCGCCCCTACCACCCCACCTACCACCCCCTCACCTGGCGGAGCTGGCTCGACTTCGGGTGCAGCATGATGGGCGACCGCGGGGTGCACACCCTCGACGTCATCTTTTGGGCGCTCAAGCTCGGCGCGCCCGAGACCATCGAGGCAAGCTGCACGGACCTCAACGACGAGACCCACCCCGTGGCCGGGCTCGTGCGCTTCAACTTCCCCGCCCGCGGCGACATGCCCCCCGTGGAGCTCATGTGGTACGACGGCCTCATGCCCCCGGGATACCCCGGCATCGAGAACAGCCGCCTCCTCGGCGAGAATGAGGGCGGCATCCTCATGGAGGGCGACGACGGCTTCCTCACGGCGGGCATCTACGCCAACAGCCCCATGCTCCTGCCGCAGGACAAGTTCAAGGGCACGCTCCCCGCGCCCGAGAGCATCCCCCGCATCAAGGGTTCCCACGAGGAGGGGTGGATCGCCGCCATCAAGGAGGACCGCCCCGCCTGTGCCGGCTTCGACTACGCCGGCCCCCTCACCGAGATGTGCCTGCTGGGCAACGTCGCCAAGCGGGTCCCCGGCGTGAAACTCCACTGGGACGCAGCCTCCATGACCTTCAAGGACAACGAAAAGGCCACCAAATTCGTCCACAAGGCCTACCGCGAGGGATGGACCCTGTAGCGGACGCGGCGAAGCACAAGACCGTTTTTACATGGATGGACAGGATGGGCAGGATAAGAACAAATCCTGTTTATCCTGTCCGTTCCTATTCATGCGCCCCCGCACCCCGGACAGGGCAGGCGGGACGCCTGCGCTACGGAGAAAGGCCCACGCCCGTAGCGCCGCCGTCCCGGCGGCCTTGTCTTTGGGCCTTACGTCACACCGGCGGCATGATGGAACGCACAGAGAAGAACAAAAGAATAAGGAAATGGAAAGAGGTTCAACATGGATGGACAGGATGGGCAGGATAAGAACAAATCCTATTTATCCTGTCCATCGGTGTTCATACTCCCCCTCCCCCGCCGGTTCAGGGGGAAATTGCCTCGGCCCGCCTCCGGCACATACAATAGGCTTCTAGGCATCCGCGGCCCCCGCGAGAGCGGGACGCATCACCAAGGAAAGGGTCAGCCATGTTTGTCTCCCCCAGCGAAAAGCAGATTCAGGGCGCGTATGACCTCGCCCGCGAACGGTATGCCGCCCTCGGCGTGGACACGGAGGCGGCCATGGCCCGCCTCGCAAAAATCCCCATTTCCCTGCACTGCTGGCAGGGGGACGACGTGGGCGGGTTCGAGAACCTGTCCGCCGCGTCCGGCGGGGGCATCCAGGCCACGGGGAACTACCCCGGCAAGGCGCGCACGCCGGAGGAGCTCCGCGCGGACGCGGAGAAGGCCCTCGGCCTGATCCCCGGAAAGCACCGGTTCAACGTCCACGCCATGTACGCCGAGACGGGCGGCAAGAAGGTGGACCGCGACGCCCTCCTGCCGGAGCATTTCCAGGGCTGGATTGACTGGGCGAAGTCCCTGGGCCTCGGCATGGACTTCAACCCCTCGTGTTTCGGCCACCCGCTGGCCGACGACGGGTTCACCCTGGCGCACTACGACCCCGCCGTGCGGAAGTTCTGGATTGACCACTGCGCCGCCAGCCGGGTCATCGGCGCGGCCATCGGCAAGGCCCTGGGCACGCCGTGCGTCACGAACCTCTGGATCCCGGACGGGTTCAAGGACATCCCCGTGAACCGTTACCGCTCGCGCGAAATCCTGCGCGAGGCGCTGGACGCCGTCTTCGCCGCCCCCCTGGACCGGGCGCACAACCTGGACGCCGTCGAGTCGAAGCTCTTCGGCATCGGCTCCGAAAGCTGCGTCATCGGCTCCCACGAGTTCTACCTCGGCTACGCCCTGCGCAACAACCTGCTCCTCTGCCTCGACGCGGGGCACTTCCACCCGACGGAGGTCATCTCGGACAAGCTCAGCTCCGTGCTGCTCTACCTCGACGAGGTGCTGCTCCACGTCAGCCGCGGCGTCCGCTGGGACAGCGACCATGTCATCGTCCTGAGCGATGAGATCCGCGCCATCGCCGAGGAGATCGTCCGCAACAACTTCGAGTCCCGCGTGCACATCGGGCTGGACTACTTCGACGCGAGCATCAACCGTCTCGCGGCGTGGGTCACGGGCACCCGCGTGATGGTCCGGGCCCTGCTCATCGCGCTGCTGGAGCCCGCGGACTCCCTCAAACAGCTGGAGGCCGAGGGCCGCTACGGCGAGCGCCTCGCCCTGCTGGAGGAGCTGAAGGCCCTGCCCTCCGGCGCCGTGTGGGACCAGTACTGCGTCCGCCAGGGCGTGCCCGCGGGCGGCGCCTGGATGGCCGACATCCTGAGCTACGAGGCCAAGGTCCTTTCCAAGCGCGGCTGACCCCGCACCGACACGAACATCCCCGCGCGGCGGCGGATCCGCAGTTGGCGGACCGCCCCGCGCCTTTTCATGGAGACCCGACAATGCCGAACGACACCCCCGCCGCAACCCTGAATCCCCGCGAGGAGCGCCGCATCCTCCGCGGCCACTGCTGGGCCTACCGCAATGAGTTCGCCGCGGTCCCCGACGGACTGGCCGACGGCCAGGTGGTGGACGTGCTCGCGCACAACGGCCGCTTCGTCGGGCGCGGCTTCTACCAGGCCGACGGCGGCATCGCCGTGCGCGTCTTCAGCCGCCACGCCGACGATCCGGACACGGCCTTCTTCTCCCGGCGGCTGGCGGCGGCCCTGGAACTGCGCCGGCGGCTCTTCGCCGGGTCGGACGTCTTCCGGTGGGTCTACGGCGACAGCGACGGCCTGCCCGGGCTGGTGGTGGACCGCTACGGCAGCGTGGCGGTGGCCCGCGCCTCGTCTCAGTTCTATTTCGACCGGTCCCAGCTCATCGCGGACTGCCTGATGGCCGGGGAGGGCGTCACCGCCGTGCATTTCGAGCTGGGCGGCGTGGTGCGCCGTTTCGGCGACCTGCCCGAGGCGCTGGAGCTGGAGGTGGACGGCGTGCGCGCCGAGCTGCGCCTCGGCGCGTCGCAAAAGACCGGGCTCTTCCTGGACCAGCGCCGCAACTGGCCGCTGGTGCGGGAGCTCGCCCGGGGCGCCCGCGTCTTTGACGGCCACTGCTACCACGGTTTCTGGTCCTGCCATGCCGCCCTGGGCGGCGCGGCGGCCGTCACCGCCGTGGACAGCTCCGCCGCAGCCGTGGAGCAGGCGCAAAGGAACCTCGAACTGAACGGCGTGGCGGACAAGTGCGCCGTGCTGTGCGGCGACGTGGAGAAGACGCTGGCGGGCGGCGCCCCCTACGACGTGGTCATCCTGGACCCCCCGGCCTTCGCCAAGACGCGCGCCCAGGCGGCCAAGGCCCTCGGCCGCTACCAGGCCCTGAACGCCGCCGCCGTGGCCCGCATCGCCCCGGAGGGCGGATTCCTCGTGACCTCGTCCTGCTCCCACTTCGTGGACGAGTCCATGTTCCTGGAGACGGTGAAGCGCGCCATTGTCAGCGCCGGGCGCTCCGCCCGCCTGCTGGAGCTGCGCGGCGCGTCGCCCGACCACCCCGTGCTCCTGGCCATGCCGGAGACGGCCTACCTCAAGTGCCTCGTGCTCCGCATAGACTGATGGAAATCACGGATGGGAATTCATACTTGAAGAGAGATTCCGGGAACGCGCGCCGGGGTGACACGGGCTTCCAGCCCGTGATTCTTGGGCCGCATCCATGACCCACACCACGGGCTGGAAGCCCGTGTCACCTCTGTGCCGGTGAGCGACATCCTCCTGAAATGGCCGGTCCTCACCCGCCGGGCAAGATTAGCGACCGCAGGACGTCCAGCCAGCCCAGGGCGGGCTCCGCGGCGCTCTTGGCGGCGGGCAGGGTCGCGAAGACCTGGGTGAAGTAGAAGGTGTCGCCCGACTGCGCCACCCCCACCCCCGTGTGCGTAAACGTCGTGCGCAGGATGTTGGCCCGGTGCCCCTCGCTGTTCATCCACCCCTCCACAATCGCGTCCACCGGGTCCGCCAGCCCCTGCGCCATGGCGATGTTCTCGCCCCACGCGGTCACGGCGATCCCCGTGTCCGCGATCCGGTCGCCCGGATTCTTCCCCTCGGGGTTGACGTGGCTGAGATAGTCCCGCGCCAGCATGTCCTCACTGTGCGCCCGCGCCACCCCGCCCAGTCCCGCCTGCGTCGTCAGCGCGTACAGGCCGTTTGCCTGGCGGATGCTGTTGATCGCGTCGAAAACCTGCTTCTCCACCGCGGAAAGTTCGGTCTCCGTGGGGGGCGTGTTGAAACACCCCGTCAACGCCAGCGGCGCAACCGCCAGGGCCAAAAGCATTCCCCACCCGCGCAGATTCGCTCTCATGGAACACTTCACAACAACCTCCTTGGGCCCGGCGGACCCTGTGAAATCCATGTCATGTTGTACCACAATTACCGGGGGAAAAGGGGAATGTGTCCGGAACCGCCCCCCCCGTCACCCCAAGGCGAAGAGGGCGCGGCAAGCCGCACCCCCACGCCTGCCTAACCTGGGCGCATGCAAGAACCCCGGGTGCCCCCCCCGCGTCTCTGCGACTTTGCGTTGAAATCCCGGGGCCATGGGAGCGCATGTCCGCCGCTTAGACGCGGCGGCGGGGTTTGGGGTACACTGCTGGCCAGCCGGGCGGCCGGTGCGCGGCCGGGCCCGCCACCAGAAGAGGAATGGAACCATGGTCAAGACGGTAAGGGCGTTGGGAGCGGCGGGCCTGCTGGCCGCGGCATTGGCGGGAACTTTCATTTCGGGCGCCGCGGGCGCCGTGGAGGATGGTGCAATGGAGACAGCGCCCTGGAGCGCCTCGTGGATCTGGACGGCGGCGGACGCAACCCCCGCCTACAATGAGACCATTGAGGCGCGGAAGTCGTTCGCCCTGCCCGAGCTGGCGTCCGCCTCGCTGCGGATCACGGCGGACACCACCTACCGCCTCTATGTCAACGGGCAGTGGGCGGGGGACGGCCCGGGACGGAGCTGGCCGAAGCATTACCAGTATGACGTGCTGGACGTGCTGCCGCTGCTGCGCGCCGGGGAGAATGAACTCCTGGTGGTCGCCAAGTTCTTCGGCATCGGCACCTTTCACCGGATTCCGCAGGAGCCGGGGCTGCTGGTGCAGCTGGACGCGCGGGCGAAGGACGGGTCGGCGGTGACCGTCGCGTCCGACGCCTCCTGGGAGGTGCGCCCCGCCGCCGGATGGACGCAGTACGCCCCGAAACAGTCGGTGCAGATGGGGCTCTATGAGATTTACGACGCGCGGCGCGCGGGCACGGGGGACTTCGTCCCCGCCACGGTGCGCCACGCCGCCACGGAGGGTCCGTGGAAGGACCTCCAGCCGCGGGACTGCCCGCCGCTCACGCGCATCCCCGTGACGCCGTCGCTGCTGAAGTCCGGCGTGGTCGCCAAATTCGACGGCATGAGTTTCGTCTTCCCCACGGTGGTCTGGATTTATGACCAGCCGGTCCCGTCGAACAACCATGTGCAGGTCTCCGGCGCCTTCGCCACGGTGCTCGACCTGGCGGAGGCGGGAACGGTGCGCTTCGGCGCGGACGGCAACGCGGTGCATGTGGACGGCAAGCGGGCCAAGGACGACACCTTCTCCCTGGAGAAGGGCCGCCATTTCGCGGTCGTGATCCTCTCCGAGGGCTTCGGCCACTGGCGGCACGACACGGAGCTGGCGCTCTACCCCTCCGCGCCGCTCACCCTGCGCAACCCGCTGGACGACGACGCCGACGCCCCGTGGTGCTTCACGCCCTTCCCGGAGACAAAGCTCGTCATGAGCGACATGGAGTGGTCGCTCCTCGGGGACGAGAAGCGCGGCGAGATCGAGGCGCGCATTGACGGGGTGGTCAGGGACCACCAGAAAAACAGCGCCACGGAGGAGGGCTGGAGGGCCCGCCTGGCCCCGGCGGCGCGCAAAGTCGCCGCAAACGAGACGACCGAAGCCGTCCACCGGCTCTTCCAGGAGCGGAAGCCCGTGGAGGGCGCCGCGCCGCGCCTCGAGGGGGCGGACGCCTACGCGGCGGGCTCCGGGCCCCTGACGGTTCCTCCCGCGGCGGAGGGCGACGTGGAGCTGGTTTTCGACCTCGGCGCGCAGAATGTCGGCTTTTTCGAGCTGGACCTGGAGGCGGAGGCGGGGCTGGAGGTGGACATCGCCGGGGTCGAGTACATCGCCCCGGACGGCCGCGTGCAGCACACGGAGCGCTACCGCAACAGCATGCGCCACGTCTGCGCCGGGGGCCGGAACGCCTTCACCAGCCTTTCACGCCGCGCGGGGCGCTTTCTGTTCGTCACGCTGCGGAAGCAGACCCGGCCCGCCGCGCTCTACGCTTTCCGGATGGTGGAGTCCACCTACCCCGTGCAGCCCGTCGAGGCCTTCACATGCAGCGACCCGCGCCTTGGGCAGATTTATGGCATCTCCGCGCTCACGCTGAAACTCTGCATGGAGGACACCTTCACCGACTGCCCGCTCTACGAGCAGACCCTCTGGGTGGGCGACGCGCGGAACGAGGCCCTCTTCGCCTTCACCACCTTCGGCGCCGAGGACCTCGCCCGCCGGTGCATCAAGCTGGCGGCCTACTCCCTGGACGACTACCCGATGGTCCAGTGCCAGGTGCCGTCCACCTGGGGCATCATCCTGCCCGCCTGGAGCTTCCAGTGGGTGCTCATGGTGTGGGACCACTATCTGGAGACGGGCGACCGCGACTTCCTCGCCTGGGCCTACCCCTACGTGGTGAAGAACCTGCGCGGCGCGGACCAGTACAACGACGACCGCGGCCTTTTCAGCGCGCCGTTCTGGAACATGTTCGACTGGTCCGGCATTGACGACGGCCACCGGACCGTCACCCACAACGCCATGTTCGCCGCGGGCGCGGCGGACGCGGCCGTCAAGTGCGCCCAGATTCTGGGCGACACGGAGCACCTGGAATGGCTGACGGCCTACCGCGACCGCCAGGCCGCCGGGGTCGAGGGGCTGTGGGACGCGGGGCGGGGCTGGTACGCCGACGCGGTGCGCGGCGACGGCACCCTCAGCCCGAAGACCTGCATGCACACGGGGTTCCTGAGCCTCCTGTTCGACCTCTGCCCGAAGGAGCGCCGCGGCGAAATTCTGGAAAAACTCCTCAACCCGCCCGAGGGCATGACGCCCATCGGCTCGCCCTTTGCCATGATGTACTTCCTCGACGCCCTGGAGAAGGAGGGGCGCGGCGAGGAGATCGTGAAGGCCATCTACCGCGACTACCAGCCCATGCTGGACGAGGGCGCCACGACGGTGTGGGAAACCTTCGCCCGGGGCACCACGGGCCGCGACGGCTTCCCCACGCGCAGCCACACCCACGCCTGGTCCTCCTCCCCCGTGCGCTTCCTGCCCCGCGTGGTGCTCGGCGTCACCCCCGAGGCCCCCGGCGGGACGGTCTTCCGCGTCAGCCCGCGCCTGTGCGGCCTGGAGTGGGCCAAGGGGGCCATTGCCACCCCGAAGGGGCCGGTGTCGGCGTCCTGGAGGCGCGAGGGAAGCCGGGTGGACATTTCCGCCGCCGGTCCCAAGGGTGTCATGCTGCATTTCCGGCGCAACGAAAGCCTGGAGGGGCTGGATGTCTATCTGAACGGGGTTCCGCAGCGTTAACCCCACGGAGACCTGAACATGCCCTCGATAGCCATTGTCGGCGCCTCGACGGACCGCAGGAAATACGGAAACAAGGCCGTGCGCGCCTTCAAGCAGGGCGGCTGGACCGTGTACCCCGTGAATCCCGGGGCGGCGGAGGTGGAGGGACTTCCCGCGTTCCGGTCCGTGGCGGAGATTCCGGGCCCCGTGGACCGGGTGTCCATGTATGTGCCCGCCCCAACCGGCCTGGCCATGCTCCCGGACATCGCGGCAAAGGGGCCGGCGGAGTTCTTTCTAAACCCCGGGTCGGAAAGCCCCGAACTGGTGGCGGCGGCCCGCGCCCTGGGCTTGAATCCGCTGCTGGCGTGCAGTATTGTCAATATCGGCCTGCGTCCGGAGCAGTTTCCCGACGCATAGGCCGGGCATAGGCGTGCCGGGTAAATTGTTGCCACAGACAAGGAGGTGACGCGCATGAAGTTGCCGCGGAACGGTTGACTGGTCCAGGCAGAAAATGATAGTATCCCCCCCCTGTATCTCCTAGAAAACACTGGCTTTGCCACGGAGTAAACCCGCCATGAACGTGAAGATCACTGGTCGCCACATGGAGTTGTCGGACGCCCTCAAGTCGTACATAGAGACCGGCCTCCGGAAGGTGAAGGCCCATTTCGACCGGGTGATAGACGTGGACGTGGTCCTGGATGTGGAGAAGCACCGGCACACCGCCGAATTCAACCTGTACGCGAACGGCGTCCGCATCAACTGCCGCGAGACCTCCCCCGACATGTACGCGTCCGTGGACGCGGCCCTGGACAAGCTGGAGCGGCAGACCCGCAAATTCAAGGACCGGATCAACCAGCACAAGCCCCGCTCGGCCAAGGAGACGCGCATCCTCCAGCAGTCGGTCATTTCGCTGGACTCGGGCAACGGCAACGGCGGCCGCGACGCCACCGGGCCCGACCACCACGTCGTCCACCGCGAGAAGATCATGCCGAAGCCCATGTCGGTGGACGAGGCCATCATGCAGCTGGAGCTGGTGGAGGAGCCGTTCCTCCTCTTCATGAACGCGGACACGTTCCAGCTCAACGTGATCTACTCCCGGGGCGAGATGCAGTACGGCCTGATTGAGCCGGAATCCTGAGCCCGGCCCCGCCAGGAGGCCCTCCCATGAACCTCAAGGCGCTTCCCATCAAGCGCAGGCAGAGCGTCCCTGTCGTTGACGTGTTCAACGGCATGGAGCGGGACATGGAATTCGAGCTGCTTGCGGGGTTCCAGGGCATGAACCGCCCGGTGTTTTCCTGGGACATCAACCGCCCCGGACTGGCCCTGAGCGGCTACCTCGACTATTTCGCGAACGACCGGATGCAGGTGCTGGGGAACACGGAAATCCATTTCATGGAGCGCATGCGGCCCGCCGAGCTCGCCGCGCGCCTCCAGAGCATGTTCTCCTTTGAAATCCCCGCGTTTGTCCTTTCGCGCGGGCTCACCCCCCAGCCGATCCTCATGGACTACTGCAACCGCAGCGGCATCCCCGTGCTGCGGACGCAGCTGAGCACCGACGAGGTCATCAGCCGCATCATCCTCTTCCTGACCCAGGAATTCGCCCCCGAAATCACCCTGCACGGCACCGTCGTGGACGTCTACGGCGTCGGCTGCCTCATCGTGGGGACGCCCGGGGTGGGCAAGAGCGAGTCGGCCCTGGAACTCGTGGAGCGCGGCCACCGCCTTGTCGCGGACGACCGGGTGGACCTGAAGCGCCGGCGGTCGGACTACCTCTACGCGAAGACCAACCCGATGCTCCGCCACCACATGGAGATACGCGGGCTGGGGTTCATTGACATCCGGTCCATCTACGGCGTGGGCCAGGTGCGCAACTTCAAGCGCGTGAGCATGATCGTCCAGCTGGAGGAGTGGGACCCCGACGCAATCTATGACCGCACCGGCCTCGAGGACGAGTACGAGGACATCATGGGCGTGAAGCTGCCGCTGGTCCGCATCCCCGTGCGGCCGGGCCGCAACATCGCCATCATCATCGAGGTGGCGGCCCTGAACCAGCGCCTCAAGGAGATGGGCGTGCACATGGCCCGCGACCTGGACGAGGAAATCCAGCGCAACAACCGCAGATAAGCCCCCCCGGCGGCGGCCCGCGACTCCGGGCCGGAGCCCCCGGCACGGAGTTTTGGATGAACAAGGTCAGCCTCATATTCGGATGCCACGCCCACCAGCCGGTGGGCAACTTCGACTTCGTCTTCGCCGAGGCCTTCGAGAAGTCCTACCTCCCCTTCGTGGAGGTGCTGGAGCGTTTCCCCGCCGTCAGGGCCGTCCTCCATTTCACGGGCCCCCTCTTCGACTGGTTCGAGGAGCACCAGCCCGCCTTCCTGGACCGGCTCGGGGTCCTGGTCAAAGACGGACAGGTGGAAATCATGGGCGGCGCCTACTACGAGCCCCTCCTGTGCGCCATCCCCGCGCGGGACGCCGCCGCCCAGATCCGGCGGATGCGCGACTACTGCGCCGCCCGCTTCGGGAGCGCGCCCCGGGGCATGTGGCTCGCCGAGCGCGTCTGGGAACCCCAGATGGCCTCCATCATGGCGCGCGCCGGGGTGGAGTACACCGCCCTCGACGACACCCATTTTCTCTGCTCCGGCCTGACCCCGGACGACCTCTTCGGCTACCACATGACCGAGGATGAGGGGCTCACGGTCCGCGTCTTCCCCATCCAGGAGCGGCTCCGCTACCTGGTCCCCTTCCACAGCGTGGAGGAGACCATGGAATACCTCCGGGGCCTGTCGCGCCGCGGCGGCGAACTCTGCGCCGTGCTCCACGACGACTACGAGAAGTTCGGCGTGTGGCCCGGCACCCACGGCAGCGTCTACACCGAGGGCTGGCTCGAGCGCTTCTTCCAGGCCCTCACGGACAACGCGGACTGGCTGGAGACCACCACCTACGCCGACTACCTGGACCGCCACCCCGCCCGGGGCCGCGTCTACCTGACCTGCGCCTCCTACGACGAGATGATGGGGTGGGCCCTCCCCCCGGAGCGGCAGCGCACCCTCGCCCGCGTGCGAGGCAAACTGAAGGACTACCCCGCCCTCGCCAGGGACGCGGCCCTTTTCCTCCGCGGCGGGTTCTGGCGGGGCTTCCTCGCCCGCTACCCCGAGGCGAACAACCTTCAGAAGCGCATGCTCCGCGTGAGCAACCGCCTGGAGCGGGTCCGCGCCGCGCACCCCGGAGACGCCCGCCTGGGCGAGGCGGAACGCCTGCTGCACCAGGGCCAGTGCAACTGCGCCTACTGGCACGGCGTCTTCGGCGGGCTCTATCTCAACCACCTGCGGACGGCGCTCTATCAGCGCCTCATCGCCGCCGACGTCGTGCTGGACGCGGTGGAGGCGCTCCCCCCGGCCGGGGTCCGCGGGGAGCGCGGGGATTTCGACGGCGACGGCAACGATGAGGCCGTGCTGGAGAACGGCAGCGCCGCCCTCTTCTTCAGCCCGACAGACGGCGGCACCCTCTTTGAGGCGGACTACAAGCCGAAGCCGTTCAATTTCCTCAACACCCTGTCCCGGCGCGACGAACCCTACCACGACCTCCTGCGCGAGGGGGCGGCCCTCGTGGGCGGGGAGGACCAGGGCGACCTCAGCATCCACGAAATGGCGAAGGCCAAGGAGACGGACCTCAACCGTTTTCTGGTCTACGACGCGCACCGGCGCGTCTCGCTCCGCGACCGGTTTCTGGACCCCTCCGCCTCCGCGGACACCCTGTGGGCGGGCACGGCCCGGGAATACGGCGATTTCGCCGCGGGACGCTACGAGCTGGAGATGGGGGACGGAGAAGTGACGCTCACGCGGCGCGGAAAGGTGTCGGTGCCCGGGGGCGACCCCCTCCCCTTTACAGTGCGCAAGCGGGTCACCCTGGCGCCGGATGCATCGCGCGCCGGGATTCGGTATGATATTGAGGCCGGGGGTGCCTGGCCGGAGTCTTTGCTGTTTGGCGTGGAGTTCGCCGCCAACCTGCTCACCGGCTCAGCCGGCGACCGGTACTACCTGTCGGAGGACCGGGATCTCGGCGGCCCCCTGCTGGGAACCCGCGGGTGCGAAGAGGCCCTGGCGCACATCGCCGTGGCGGACGACTGGCAGCGCCTCCGGTGCGCGTGGCGCTTCGCAGCGCCCGCCCGGGTGTTCCGGTTCCCCCTGGACACGGTCAGCCAGTCGGAGGGGGGGCAGGAACGCGTGCACCAAGGGTGCGTGATGGTTCCCTGCTGGCCCCTGGTCCCCGGGGCCGGCGGGCGGTTTTCTTTGGAGATTCAGATGGCCTTTTACGAGGAATAGCGGAAGTCACAGCAACGGCAAGGCCGGCGGAGAGCGGAGTACATGTCGGAAATTAGCGCCGAAGTCATGGTGGTGAATCCCCTGGGCATCCACGCGCGCCCCGCGGCCGCGCTCGTTCAGGCCGCGCTCAAATTCCAGAGCGAGGTCTACATCCACTTCCGGGGGGACACGGTGAACGCCAAGAGCATCATGGGCCTGCTCACGCTGGGGGCCGCGCAGGGAAGCCGGCTCCGCGTGATCTGCAGCGGCCCCGACGCCGAGGAGGCCCTCGCTGCGGTGCGCCAAATCTTTGCCACGGGCTTCGGCGAGATCAAGACGGACGCCCAGGTCAGGGAGTAGGCATGGAAACAGTGTTTCAAGGGTTGGGCGTCTCCCCCGGCATCGCCATCGCCCCCGCCCTGCCCTTCACAAGACGCCAGGTGGAAGCCCCGGAATACACCGTGGAGGATCCCGAGCAGGAGTGGGACCGCTTCAAGGGGGCCGTGGACCGCACCCGCGAGGACCTGGAGCGCCTGCAGCTCCAGACCACCGAGAAGATCGGAAAGCGGCACGCGGACATCTTCCAGGCCCACCTCCTGCTCCTGGACGACCAGGTCATTCACGAGGAGATCCGGCGCCGCCTTTTCGACCAGGTGAAGAACGTCGAGCACATCCTCGCGGGCGTGGCCAGGCACTACGCCGGCCTCATGGAGTCCCTGGACGACCCCCAGCTCCGCGAGCGCTCCGCCGACCTCCGGGATGTGGCGGACCGCCTCCAGCGCCGCCTCCTTGACCAGGAGCACCCCGACCTCAAGTCGCTCCCGGGCCCGTGCGTCATCGTCGCCCGCGAGCTTGCCCCCTCGGACACGGCGAGCATGGACATGGAGCACACGCGCGGCCTCGCCCTCGACGCCGGCAGCGTCACCTCGCACTCCGCCATCCTCGCCCGCGCCCTCGGCATCCCCGCCGTCACCGGCGCCGCCAACCTCAGCGGACACGTCGCCCCGAAGTCCATGGTCATTGTGGACGGATCCCGCGGCGTCGTGGTGGTCAACCCCTCGCCCGAAACCCTGGAGCGCTACCGCCGCGAGGAGCGGGAGTACTCCCGCCGCCGCGCCCAGCTCATGCGCGCCAGCCGCGGCGGCCCCGCCCGCACGCTCGACGGCGAAACCGTCTCGCTCCAGGCGAACATCGAGCTGCCCCGGGAACTCCGCAACAGCGTGGCGGTGGGCGCCGACGGCATCGGGCTGTACCGGACCGAATTCCTCTTTCTCGACCGCGACGAGGCCCCGGGCGAGGACGAGCAGACCGAGGCCTACGAGGCGGCCGCCCGCGCCGTCGCCCCGCTTTCCGTGACCCTGCGCACCATGGACATCGGCGGCGACAAACTGGCCGCCCACCTCCAGATCTTCCAGGAGGAGAACCCCCAGCTCGGCTGGCGCGCCGTCCGCTTCTGCCTCGCCCGGCCCGACATCTTCAAGACCCAGCTGCGCGCCATGCTTCGGGCCTCCGCCGCCGGCGGCATCCGCATCATGTTCCCCATGATCAGCGGCGTCGAGGAGCTGCGCGCCGTCAAGGCCATCCTCCGGGAGGTGCGCGACGGCATGGACCGGGACGGCCTCCCCTACGACCGCGACATCAAAATCGGCTCCATGGTGGAGGTCCCCTCGGCCGTCGTGCTGGCCGACGTGCTCGCCCGCGAGTGCGACTTCTTCAGCATCGGCACCAACGACCTCATCCAGTACTCCCTCGCCGTGGACCGCGGAAACGAGAAGATCGCCTACCTCTACGAGCCCGCCCACCCCGCGGTCCTGCGGCTCATCCGCCGGGTCACGGACGCCGCCCGCGGCGCGCACATCCCCTGCGGCATCTGCGGCGAGATGGCCGGCGACCCGCTCTTCACCGAGGTGCTCGTCGGCCTCGGCGTCACCTCCATGAGCATGGCCCCCCTCTCCCTTCCAACCGTCCGGGCGGAACTCGCGATGATCTCCGCCAAGGAGGCCCGCGCCCTGGCCGACCGGGCGCTGCGCCTCCCCACGGCCGCCGAAATCCGGGAACTCCTCCGCGGCCGCCACGAGGCGCGCGCGGCCGGCGCCGTCGGACACCGGAAATGACCGGATCCCCCCCCCGACATATCACGGTGCTCGGGTCCACCGGGTCCATCGGCCGCAACGCCCTCGATGTGGTGCGGAACAGCCCGGGGGCCTATGTGGTGGACGCCCTCGCGGCGAACGCCAATGTGGACCTCCTCGCCGCCCAAATCCGCGAGTTCGCCCCCCGGGCCGTCGCCGTGCATGACCGCGGCGCCGCCGCGAAACTCCGGGAAATGATGCCCGGCCTGGACGTGCTCGAGGGGCAGAGGGGCCTCGCAGAGGCCGCCGCGCGGCCCGTGGACACGGTCCTGTGCGCCGTCGTCGGCGCGGCGGGCCTGCCCCCCCTGCTGGCCGCCATTGACGCGGGCAACCGCATCGCCCTGGCAAACAAGGAGCCCCTGGTCATGGCCGGGGAGCTCGTCATGGCGCGCGCCGCGCGGCGCGGGGTGGACATTCTCCCCGTGGACAGCGAGCACAGCGCCATTTTCCAGTGCCTCGGCGGCCGGCGGGACGCCTCCGGCGTCCGCTGCATCCTCCTCACGGCCTCGGGCGGCCCCTTCTACGGACGCACCCGGGAGGAGCTTGGCGGCATCACGCCGGAGCAGGCCGCCCGGCACCCCCGCTGGCGCATGGGCGCCAAGATCAGCGTGGACTCCGCCACTCTCATGAACAAGGGCCTCGAGATCATTGAGGCCATGCACCTTTTCGGCGTCCCCCATGACCGCATCGGCGTCGTTATACATCCGGAAAGCGTGGTCCACGGGCTGGTGGAGTTTTCCGACGGCAATATCCTCGCCCAGATGGGTGTTACCGACATGCGGGCCCCCATCGCGTACGCCCTCGCGTATCCCGAACGCGCGGCGGCGCCGGTGGAGCGGCTGGACCTCGCGAAACTGGGGTCCCTGACCTTTGCCGCCCCCGACACGGCGGCCTTTCCGTGCCTGGACCTCGCGCGCGGCGCCGCCCGGCAGGGGGGCGGCGCGCCCGCAGTGCTGAACGGTGCCAACGAGCAGGCGGTCGCCGCGTTCTGCGCGGGGCGCATTTCGTTTCTGGCCATTGGCGATGTGGTGGCCTGCGCCCTCGACCGGGAATCCGGCTGCCCGGGGGGCGCGCTTGCGGAGATTTTGGACGCGGACCGGCGCGCGCGCGCCGCCGCGGACGAGATCATCACCCGTCTGGAGAATTGACTGTGATCTACAGCGTGTTCATCTTCCTGCTGGTGCTCAGCGTGCTCGTGTTCTTCCACGAGCTCGGACACTTCCTCGCCGCCAAGGCCTGCGGCATCTATGTCAAGCGGTTCAGCGTCGGCATGCCCCCCCGCCTCTTCGGCGTGCAGGTCGGCGAGACGGACTACTGCATCGGCGCCCTCCCCTTCGGCGGGTTCGTCATGATGGCCGGCCAGGAGGATGTGCCCCTGACAGACGAGGAGCGGGAAAAGCAGTACGGCGCCGTCCCGCCGGAGCGCTGGTTCCGCAACCGCCCCGTGTGGCAGCGCATCCTCGTGCTTGTCATGGGCCCCCTCATGAACCTCATCCTCGCCGTGGTCATCTACGGCCTCGTCGCCCTCGCGGGCGCCCAGGTCCCCGAATGGGACATGCACGCCAAGGTCGGCCTGGTCGCCCCAGGCTCCCCCGCCCTCACCGCCAAACTGCACCGCATGGACGGCGACGCCGCCCCCGACCTGTCCGCGCCCCCGGATGCGGAGGGCTTCCAGGTGGGCGATGAGATCGTCCTCGTGGACGGGCGGCCCATCGAGAACCTGACCGACCTCGCCGCCGTCGCCATTCTCGGCGGCGCGGGCCGGGAACACGACATCGTCATCGCGCGGGAAACCGCCCCCGGCACCGCGGAGCGCCTCTTCACCCGCCTGGCCCCCGAAATCGCCCAGGGCGAGGAGCACCCCCGCTTCGGCGTGAGCCCCTTCGACACCGCCAAGGTGGGCTTCGTCCAGGAGGGGTCGCCCGCCGCGCGCGCGGGGCTCCGCGAGGGCGACATCATCCGCCGCGCCGACGGGCGCATCGTGTCCCGCGACTCCTTCATCGCCCTGATGGAGGGCATCCCCGCGGACAGCACCGCCGTCCTGGACGTCGAGCGGGACGGCGGCATGACCAGGGTGGAGGTGTTCCCCGAGACCGTCGGACGGGTGCTGGGCATGTTCACCGCGGCGCCCCCGGCGGAGGAGGGGGGCGACCCGCAGCCGCCGGAGATCCTCTCCGTGACGGACGACCTGCGGGAGAGGACGGGCCTGCGGCCCCGCGACCGGATTTTGAAGGTGAACGGCGAGCCGGCAACTGGAGAAAGCCTCTCTGAAATCGAGCGGAACAGCGCCGGCGGGGAGATGGTCTTCGAGGTGGCCCGCCCGGCCGTCATGATGGGCCTGGTGGAGAAATCCCAAACCCTGACGGTCACCGTGCCCGTGGACGCCGTCCGGGCGATCGGCATCGGGTTCAACACGGTGTTCGTGCTGCGCAAGTATTCGCCCGGCCAGGCGATGGTCCAGGCGTTCAAGGACAGCTATCTCGCCGTGGAGCGGACCGTGCTCACCCTCAAGGGGCTCTTCGTCCGCGATGTGCGCATGAAAGACCTTGGCGGGCCCCTCATGATCTGGGACGTGACCACCAAGGCCGCCGAGGCGGGATGGAGCTGGCTCCTGCGCATTACCGCCTTCATCAGCGTCAACCTCTTCATCTTCAACCTGCTGCCCCTTCCCGTGCTCGACGGCGGCCAGATCGTGACGAACACCATCGAGTCCATCCGCAGAAAGCCCCTCAATGAACGGTTTCTGGAGCGCTTCCAGCAGGCCGGGCTGCTTCTGGTCTTGGCCCTGATGGTCTTCGTGACGTATAATGACATCGTGCGCAAGGTGCAGGAATGGATTCCCTGACCCCCGTTCCGGAGCGCACACCCCTTCGGCCATCCCTGAGGAGAGCAGCATCATGAGTCGTGTCACCTGCAAGTTTGGCGGTTCCTCCCTGGCGGACGCGGCGTGCGTGCGGGGCGTGGTGGACATCATCCGCGCCGACGCCGGCCGCCGGTTTGTCGTCCCCTCCGCCCCCGGCAAGCGCAACGCGGGCGACAAGAAGGTCACCGACCTGCTCTACGCCTGGCACGGCCTGGCCCTGGGCGGGCTGGACCCCGCGGAGCCCCGGCGCATCATCGAGGAGCGCTTCCTGGAGCTGGCGCGCGACCTGGGCGTCACCTTCGACATCGCGTCGCACCTCGCGGAGATCGCGGAGAAGGCCGGCACGTATGAGGCCCCGGACTACATGGCCTCCCGGGGCGAGTACCTGAACGGACGCCTGATCGCCGAGGTGCTCGGCGCGGAGTTCGTGGACCCCGCCGACTGCATCCGTTTCCGCGCCACGGGCGAGCTGGACCCGGCCACCTACGACCTGCTGGGCGCGCGCCTCCAGGGGGGCGGACTGTACGTGGTGCCGGGGTTCTACGGCGCCCTGCCCGACGGGTCCATCAAGACCTTCTCCCGCGGCGGCAGCGACGTCACCGGGTCCATCGTGGCCCGCGCGTCGAAGTCGGACCTCTACGAGAACTGGACCGATGTGTCCGGATTCCGCATGACCGACCCGCGGATCGTGCCCTCCGCCCGCCGCATCGAGGAGGTCACGTACACCGAGCTGCGCGAGCTGTCCTACATGGGCGCGACCGTCCTCCACGAGGAGGCCATCTTCCCGCTGCGCGGGCCCGGCATCCCCATCCACATCCGCAACACCAAGGCCCCCTCGGAGCCCGGCACGATGATCGTGGCGGAGCGCGGGGCCACGCGGCCGGTCTGCGGCATCGCCGGGCGCGCGGGCTTCACGATGATCAACATCGAGAAGACCCTCATGAACCGGGAGAAGGGCTTCGGACGGCGCGTGCTCACCCTCCTCGAGGAGAGGGACATCAGCTGGGAGCACCTCCCCACGGGCATTGACACCATGTCCATCATCCTCCGCGACGACGAGCTGAAGGGCCGCGGCGAGGAGCTGGTGGCCACCCTGAAGAAGTTTCTCTCGCCGGATGTGATCACCCTCAGCCCGGGGCTGGCCATGGTCGCCACGGTGGGCCAGGGCATGAACCACCACATCGGCGTCGCCGCCACGCTCACCGCCGCCCTCGCAAAGGCCAACGTGAACATCCGCGTCATTGACCAGGGCTCCTCGGAAATGAACATCATCGTGGGCGTGGAGGAGAAGGACCTCGCGGCGGCGGTGAGGGCCATCTACGAGGCCTTCGAGGCGTGGGAGGGGCGGCACTGACCCCGCCCGGAGGGGCTTTCACCCCCCGTGGCCGCCGGTTCCCGGCCCGTCCCCCAGCATGACCGCAACCATGCGCAGCAGGTCCTCGCGCCCGTAGGGTTTCCCGAGAAACCAGGTGCCGGGGCCCGGATCCCCCCCGCAGGCCTGCCCCGCCGTGAAATAGCCGCTCACGATCAGAAGCCTCAGGCCGGGGTTGACCGCGCGGAGCCGGGAAATGTACTGGGCCGGGGGCATGCCGGGCATGTTCAGGTTGCTGACCACCGCCGCGGTTTCCCGTCCCTTCTCCGCGTACAGCGCCAGGGCCTCCTCGCTGTCCCGCGCCGTGAGCACCGCGTAGCCGCCCGACTCCAGGAACGCGGTGTTGATGGCAAGCAGCTCCGGTTCGTCCTCCACCAGCAGCAGGGTCTCCCCGCCCCGCCGCAGCGCGTCCGGAACGGGCTTCGGCTGGGGTTCGGGAAGCGACTGGGCCGGCAGCGCGGGCAGCAGAATCTCGAAACGGGCCCCCTCCCCGGGCGCGCTGCGGCAGAAGATGTGCCCCCCGTGGTCCGTCACAATCTCGCGCGCCATGTACAGCCCAAGCCCGGTTCCCTGCCCCTCGGCCCTGGTGGTGTAGAAGGACTCGAAAATGCGGCCCATCTGCTCCGGAGCCATGCCGCACCCCGTGTCGGACACGCTGACCCGGACCCACTCGCCCTGCAATGGCACGCCGCAGCAGGGGCAGGCTTGCCCCCCGCGCACGGTGTTCTCGGTGGTGACCGAAAGACAGCCGGAACCCCGCATCGCGTCCACCGCGTTGTTCGCCAGGTTCATCAGAATCTGGTCAATCTGGTTGGGGTCGGCGCTCACCGGCCACAGGCCGTCCGCCAGACGGAACTCCAGCCGGATGGAGCGCGGCAGGATCCGGCGCCACACTTCCCCAACATCCGCAATCTCACGGTTCAGGGAAACGGGCCTGTGGCGGGTCGCCGTCCGCCGGTTGAACGCGGCGATCTGGCGCACCAGCCGGCGCGCCCGTGCGGTCGCGTCCAGGATCTGCCCGATTTCGGGCCGGGGATCCCGCCCCTCCCCGCACCGGTCCGCCGCCAGCTCCGCATACCCCAGGATCACGCCCAGCACGTTGTTGAAGTCGTGGGCAATCCCGCCCGCCAGCAGCCCCACGGCCTCCATCTTCTGCGCCTGGAGCAGCTGGAGCTCCAGCTGCTTGCGCTCCGTAATGTCCTGCAGCACCCCCGTGACCGCCACGCACGCCCCATCCCCATCAGACTCCGCCTCCGACCGGTTATACACCCAGCGCGTCTCTTTCCGGTCCGCTGTGAGAATCCGAAATTCGGTGTCCAGCGGGACACCCGTCAGGGCGGCCGCCCAGGCGGCGTCCACCCGCTCCCGGTCCTCCGGATGGGTCAGGTCGAGCATGTGCTGCGGGGTGACGTCCGTCCCCTCGGCATACCCGGTGATCTGGAAGGTCTTGGCGGAACAGCGCAGCCTTTCCGTCCCCAGGTCGTAATGCCAGCTCCCGATGCGGGCCACCTCCTGCGCCCGGCGCAGGTGCTCCTCCGTGTCCCGGAGCGCGTGCGCCGTGCGCCGCTGCTCCGTGACGTCCCGCACCAGCCCCTCCAGCGCCGCCGGGCGTCCCTGCGCATCGTTCACCACCCGGACATGGGGCTTCATCCACCGGATGTCCCCGTCCTTCGTGAACGCGCGAAACTCTTTCTCCGTGGGCGTGCAGCCCCGCCCCGAAACGATGCCCTCCCACTGCCGGAAGAACTCCTGGTGGTGGTCCGGATGCAGCACCTGTAGTGCCGACGCCGGATTGGAAAAAAGCTCCTCGCGGCTGCATTCGTAGTAGGCGATCGCGGCGCGGTTGAGGTAGATGTGGTTCCCCGCGGGCACAGCCATCCGGAAGACGACATTCTCCGTGTGCTCCGCAAACCACTCGAAGCGCTCCTCACCCTCCGCGAGACGGCGCTCCAGCTCCGCACGCTCCGCGGCTGCGTCCTCCGCCGCGCACCCTGCCTCCTCCCGCATGCGGCGCGCCCGCGCATGCTGCCGGACGTTGCACAATAGTGAACATCCCAGCAGAACCCCTATCGCCAGCGTCATGTACACCGCTTCCCTCTCCTGTGTCGCCGAGAATGTCGGCGGCCGCGGTCTAATTAAACACCCCCCCTGTCCGTTAGTATACCACTACTTGGCAAAAACAAGGAACAATTCCTAGAAGCATGGAATACCGGACGGAAAGTCTGATCGCCGGATAAGGAACGGTCTCGGATGTGTTTGAGGCAGGGCACGCCCTTTGGGTCCGAGGTGACAGCGTCGGCGCCGTCACAAGTGCTCGTCCACCCGTGAAATGCGCAGAGTCCAGGGCTTTCCGACAAGAGGTTGCCGCGTCGGCCGGGGCGGCCTCCTCGCAATGACCGTGGAAATGCAAGTCATTGCAATGACCGTGGAAATGCAAGTCATTGCGAAGGAGCGCAGCGACTGAAGCAACCTCGTTCTCGCTCTGGCGTCGGTTCTCACGCCCTCTTATCCGGCGGCCAGGGGAACATCCGCGGCTTCCCTCCCTATTTCTTCCCCGCTTTTCTGCCGCGCGCTGCGGACTCCTTCTTCCGGCACCCTCCCGACAGCGCCAACGCCGCCGCCAGAACGAAAAACACCCCAACCCGTCCGGCAGTTTAAAACGCGCTCATCCTACCCCCGCGGGGCCGTTTTATCAAGACGTTTTTCCGCGCTGAAACCGCGGGGGTCAATCAAGCACCACCACCATGCCGTTAGAGAAAAACTCCCCGGCGCGCGGTTCCGGCGTCTCCCTGGGCGTCCAGGAGAAGTCCCGGGCCCACCCCGCAAAATCGGAGTCGTCACTGGTCCAATAGGGGAAGTCGGCCTGCCAGACGAAGTGGTCGGTCACAAAGGGCACCCCCTGGCTCCCGAAAAGGTCCAGACCGTCCGCCAAGTGAAAGTGCAGGTGGGGCAGATCGGAGTTCCCCGAGTTGCCCATGAGCGCCAACACCTGGCCGGCGGCCACCTCGTCGCCCTCCCGCACCAGAATGCTCCCCGGAATGCAGTGACCGTAGAACGCATAGATATTTTCGGCGATCTGAAGCACCACTAGGTTTCCCGCGATGGTCTCATCGGTGATCTCAATGTCCCGATCCGGCGGGGTCTGGTTGTCTGGAACGCCCTCCACCACCTTCACGACCGTGCCCGCAGCGACCGCCAGCAACTCCTGCCTGTACCCGGCGTAGCTCTCCAGGCCGGGGGCGGTTCCGCCGGCCATGGTGCCCTGTTCGGTGAGACGCACCCAGTCAATGGCGAAACGCTGGGATATGAAGGGCTTCCCGTCCACCATCACGATGCCCTTCCGGTGGTGCGTGGACGGGGCAAGGCTCTCGGAGGCGGCCATGCGGTCGCCGCGCATGGGCGGCCCAATCACCGGCAGGGCGCCGTCCCGGACACCGGCGCGCCCTCCGCGCACCGAAAAAGCGTCCCCTCGCGGGAATGTGCCCCCGGTAAAGTGAAACCTGTGGGATATTTTTTCGGGAACCGCCTCATCTTGCCCCAGCAAGATGGAGAAATAAAGCACAGGCTGCGTGCAACGGACAGCCTGGGCTTTTGCCGGGGCGGCCTGGGGCAGGGCAAGCACGGCCTGCGCCGTGTAGTCCTCGGATAGGAGCTCCGCAGCCGTGTAGGTGCGCAGCAGGTCGCCATCGCCAAACACCTCCACCTCCTGCAACTCCAGCCCGGCGGCCGGATAATCGGACAGGAGCACCTCATAGACCAGTGAGGTCCCGGCGGCCGTTGGCACGGCCCAGGGGGGGGTTACCACCTGCATGCACAGGGAGTCCGTGCAGCATCCGGAAAGGACTGCGGCCGAGACTGCGGCAATCCCCAGTCCCCACGCCATCCGTGTGCATCGCATCGCCCGCCCTCCTTGTTCCGGGACAACGGGAAGACGGGGGGATTCCCGCATCCCGGCGTTCCTGAAGGGTGTTCTAGCACGACCGGCGAAAAATGTCAACCCAAACGAAAATCATGGGGGCGGCCGCGGTCCAATTTAACACCCCCCCCTGTCCGTTAGTATGCCACTACTCGGCAAAAACAAGGGATAATTCCTAGAAGCATGGAATATCGGACGGAACATCTGATCGCCGGATAAGGAACGGTCGCGGATGTGTTTGAGGCAGGGCACGCCCTTTGGGTTCGCGGTGACAGCGTCGGCGCCGTCACAAGTGCTCGTCCACCCGTGAAATGCGCAGAGTCCAGGGCTTTCCGACAAGAGATTGCCGCGTCGGCCGGGGCGGCCGCCTCGCAATGACCGTGGAAATGCAAGTCATTGCAATGACCGTGGAAATGCGCGTCATTGCAATGACCGTGGAAATGCGCGTCATTGCAATGACCGTGGAAATGCGCGTCATTGCGAAGGAGCGCAGCGACTGAA